>CAIWCG010000129.1 GCA_903911135.1 uncultured Bacteroidota bacterium | reverse complement strand
TGCCATCATTTCTAGCCCCGATAGTAGCGGCAGCCCGCTGCTTGGTGTCGGAAATGGGCTGGCAGCGGCTACAGCGGATAGCGGGACTGGCCTTGATACGAGATGATACCATAGGCTCCTTAAAAGAGTTAGGAATTAAAAATTGGGAATTTGGATAGGGAGGGGGATTTAATTCTTGTCGATGTTGATGCCGATTCCTGCGGAGATGCCTGGATAGGTGGCGAAGGTGTAGTCGGCATGGAGGGTGAAGATGAGCATGGTATATCTGATGCCGAGGTTGGCTTTTAGTCCATTTACGCCAGAGAGATCGACTTTTATGGGGTCTTTGAGGTCGGTGATGGCGAGTTGTCCGCTGTTGTTTATGGTGGTGATGGGATAGTTGCCTACGAAACTCATGGTGGAGGAGGAGTGTTGGTATCCGGCACTGCCATAGAAGGTGAACATGAGGAGTTTCTTCGAAACCAAGAGGTTTATGGTGTAGGCGGTGACGGCGAATTGGAGTTTTTGGGTGGTATAGTCGGCATTGGTAGGTATGGCACTGGCCTGCGGCTGCATGTTTAGCCCTAACTCTGACTTGAATTGGCTGTAGGCGCCTTGTATGGAGATGTCGATGGGTGCCTTATCGACGAATTTCATGTATTGTGTTATCTCGTGCTTGATGCCAACGCCCCAAATGGATGCTTTGGCGTCGATGGAGCCGGGGATGTTTAATGTTGGGAGGTATCTTATGGAAAGGTCAGTGCCTTTGACGAGGCCTATGGTGAGTTGTGGGATTGGGAGGCTCATCATGGAGACGCCAAGGCCTGCGGGAAGGTTGAACTTGGCGATGTTTGTGTCATGACCGGGGTTAAGTGGGTTTGGAGCGAAGAGATTCATGGGTGTACCAGCTCCACTACCGGCTATGGTTGGGGAGGTGGTGACACTTGGGATTTGTGGTTGGAGGTTCTGGAAGGATGGTATGGTGAAGGACTTGTCGGCAGAGGGTATCATGGCCCAATTCCAATAAAGGGTAAGGTCGACAAAAGGAAAATGATGTGGTTTGGCGGTGTTGTACCATCCTTGATTCAACACGGAACCGAATGCCTTGCCGAAAGGGGAGAGGTAATCGGTGGCGAGGATTTCAGCATCGTTTACTCCGCCCTTGAGGACGTCCTGAACGAGTTGCTGTGCATTGGTTTTGGTGTTTATCCCTAGGAGGATAATGAAGGTAATGGCGAGAATTTTAATAGTTCGTATCATAATGGTAATTTATTTAAGATTTATTGTCGCAAAATTAAGCATTAATTTAATTCTGAAGATTAGGTTGGGTATTTACTTGGGAGGAATGATTGTGTTGCGAACAACGGGCAAATAAGTATTTTTGCCTGCATGAAATATAAGAAGATAACTGCTGAGGATATTGCTGTGTTGGAAGCCATTGTAGGGAAGGAGCATGTGTATCATGATGAGGAGAATCGTAATCATTATGGGCATGATGAAACGGAGGACTTGAAGTTTATGCCTGAAGTAATTGTGAAGCCAAGAACTGCACAGGAGATATCGGAAGTGCTGAAACATTGCAACAAAGAATTGATTGCTGCCACCCCTAGAGGAGCCGGAACAGGCTTGAGTGGTGGTGCCTTGCCGGTATTTGGTGGTGTCATTATAGCGATGGAAAGGTTTAATTCTATCTTGATTATTGATGAACGCAATCTTCAGGCTACGGTGGAACCTGGAGTGATAAACCAAGTATTTCAGGAGGCAGTAATAGTGAAGGGATTGTTTTATCCTCCAGATCCGGCAAGCAAAGGTTCTTGTTTTCTCGGTGGAAATCTTGCTGAGAACTCTGGTGGTCCAAAAGCTGTGAAATATGGTGTTACCAAGGATTATGTCTTGAATTTAGAGGTCGTGTTACCTACGGGTGAAATCATTTGGACCGGTGCTAACGTGTTGAAGAACTCAACGGGTTATAATCTGACTCAATTGATGATTGGAAGCGAAGGAACTTTGGGAATAATAACCAAGATTGTGTTCAGGCTTATTCCTTATCCAACTCAAACCTTGTTGATGTTGGTTCCATTTGCTTCGGCAGAGCGTGCATGTGAGGCAGTATCGGCAGTATTTCGGGCAGGTATCACGCCTTCTGCAATGGAATTCATGGAACGCGACGCTATCGATTGGGTGATGAAATTCATTGAGGTCAATATCGAAGTAAAGGAATCGACAAAAGCACACTTGCTGGTAGAAGTGGATGGCAATGATGCCGAAACATTGATGCGAGATTGTGAAAGGATTTCGGAAGTGATGTATCAGTTTGATTGTGATGAGATATTATTTGCCGAAACGGCAGCTCAAAAAGAAAACTTATGGAAGATGCGCAGAAGAGTGGCTGAAGCGGTACGCTCTCATGCTGTTTATAAAGAGGAAGATACGGTTGTTCCAAGAGCCGAACTTGCCAAGTTATTAAAAGGGGTGAAAGAAATTGGAAATAGATATGGATTCAAATCGGTATGCTATGGACATGCAGGTGATGGCAACTTGCATGTGAACATCATTAAAGAAAATTTGTCGGATGAAGAATGGACAAATAAACTACCCTTGGGAATACGGGAGATTTTTGAACTTTGCGTTGAATTAGGTGGAACCATTTCGGGTGAACATGGCATAGGATGGGTGCAGAAAGGCTATATGGACATCCCTTTCGACGAGGTTCAAATTAAATTAATGAAGGGGATTAAAACTCTTTTCGACCCAAACGATATTCTTAATCCAGGTAAGATTTTTAACTAAGTAAATTCATTTCCAAACATCATTTTTAGAAGATATAATCATTGAAAATGGTGGTATTCCATAAAAGGTGCGTATTTTTGCAAGCTCATTCAATAATATATATACATGAAAAAGTTCCCTGAAAAAGTCAAAAGAAGAAATGATGAATATGTAGCCACTACCTTATTTGGCCTTGAAGAAGTATTGGCAGAAGAACTTCATGTGTTGGGTGCAAAAGAAATCAAGATAGGTGGAAGGGCGGTGTATTTTGAAGGCGACAAGGAAATATTATATAAAGCTAACTTGTATTGCAGGACAGCAATCAAAATCCTGAAACCCATTGCCCAATTTGATTGTCCCGATGAAGATATATTGTATAATGAGGTGGGGAAAATCAATTGGGACCAATACATGTCTGTAGATGAGACGCTATCCATTGATGGTGTTGTGTTCGATTCTGGCATTAACCATTCTAAATATGTTGCATTAAAAACCAAGGACGCCATTTGCGACCAATTTAGAAGCAAATATGACAAAAGACCTTCCGTTGATGTGCGAAATCCTACCTTGAGATTGCATGTAAGAATCAGCAAGGATGTGTGCACCATTTCCCTGAACAGTTCAGGCGAATCCTTGCATAAGAGAGGATATCGGCCAAAGGCGGAAATCGAAGCTCCCATCAGCGAGGTGCTTGCTGCTGGCTTGATTATGCTTAGCGGTTGGGACAAGCGAACGACTTTTATCGATCCCATGTGTGGTTCCGGAACATTTCTTGCTGAGGCAGCATTGATGGCCAAAAACATTCCACCAGGCATCTTCAGAAAACAATTTGCCTTCGAGTTGTGGAGAGACTTCGACAAGCGCCTTTGGGACAGCATCGTCAATGAATCCTATTTGAACCGACATCGCAGTTTGAACATCATCATTCAGGGTTCCGATATCAATCCTGAAGCGGTGGCGGTGGCCAGGGAAACGATGGAAAACATCAAGGTATCTCATGAAATAAAGATAGAATGCATCCCATTAGACCAATTCATTCCGCCTACCGGTGGAGGCATGGTGGTTTTTAATCCACCTTACGGTGAACGACTGAATGAAGATGGCGTCAATGCACTTTATGAAACAATTGGCAATCGTTTAAAGCTTAAATTTCCCGGATATACTGCCTGGCTCATCACTTCCAATCCAGAAGCGGCGAAACATATCGGGCTTCATCCATCAAAAAAGATAACGGTATATAATGGAGCGTTGGAATGCCGGTTTCTAAGGTTTGAACTTTATGAAGGCTCGAAAAAAAAGAAGGCAAGAGTGGAGCAGGAAAACGAAGATGAATAAATTTACCATAGAATAATTAATTTTGTAGTCGAAAAATAAATTATGACAGCTGAAGTAACCAACGGAATAAAAGTAAGTGTAGAGACCGCATATGAGCCCAATCGCTCCAATCCCGTGCACCAGCATTATTATTTTGCCTACAGGATTACCATCGAAAATTTTAGCGGCACCACCGTACAATTGCTTCGCAGGCATTGGTTTATTTTTGATTCCATTGGCACAAAAAGCGAAGTGGAAGGCGAGGGGGTGGTAGGTTTTCAGCCGATACTGTCGCCCGGAGAAAGCCATCAGTATATTTCGGGCTGCAATCTCACCTCCGAACTCGGAAAAATGTATGGTACCTATCAGATGATTGACAAAACCACCAAAGAAAAGTTTGATGTCAAGATTCCCGAATTTATCCTCATAGCCCCATTTAAATTGAACTGATTTTTAGTTTGGCGGAATGCCAGATAAATTGGTTTTTTCGCTATTCGGGAGTTTCCGAATGCCAGATAAATTGATTTTTTAGCTATTCGGGAGTTTCCGAATGCCAGATAAATTGATTTTTTAGCTATTCGGGAGTTCCCCAATGCCAGATAAATTGATTTATTCGGTATTCGGGAACTCCCCAATACCAGATAAATTGATTTATTCGCTGTTTGCAATGGTGCAATATGGGTAATATTATCATCAATAATGCCTGAAATAGGCTTATTTATGATAGATTTAATAAGGATCTACATCAATATTGATGATAATGCTCTTATTTTCTTTGATATCCTTAAAATTGCCAATGATTTCCATGATAATCCTTTTGGCATTCTTGATGGAGGCATTTTTCTCTATCTTGATGAGGATATCTTTGAGGTACATGTTCCGCACCCTTCCCACCATGGGCGCTTCGGGGCCAAGCACTCGGCTGCCCAAAGCCTCCCTCAAAGCATTGGCAAGTTCTATCGCGGCATGCTCTATGACGGAAGCATCCTTATGCTTTACCGTCAATTGTATCAGCCTATAAAAAGGCGGATAATTGAACTTCTTTCGTTCTTCCAATTCCTCCAGATACATCTTTTGGTAATCGTTGTTCAATACATGCTGAATGATTTGATGATTCGGATTGTTGCATTGAATGATGACCTTACCGCGTTTTTGCTTTCTGCCAGCCCTGCCAGATACTTGGGCCATCAATTGAAAACTTCTTTCATAAGACCGGAAGTCGGGGAAGTTCAGCATGCTGTCTGCATTGAGTATGCCTACAATGCTCACATTATCGAAGTCCAAACCTTTGGTCACCATTTGCGTGCCCACCAAAACTTGGATTTTATTGGTCTCGAAATCACCGATAATCTGCTGATAGCTGTATTTTGAACGGGTCGAATCCAAATCCAACCTGGCAATGGTAATGTCAGGAAAGAATATAGCCAATTCCTCCTCCACTTTTTCCGTACCGAAGCCTTTCATCCGGATGTCGTTATGGCCGCAAGCACTGCAAACACGGGGTATCTTGGCCACATATCCGCAATAATGGCATCGCAACTGGTCATTCATCTTGTGATAGTTCAAGGACACATCGCAATTGACGCATTGAGGTGTCCAGCCACACTGAATGCACTCCAAAATGGGAGCAAAGCCACGCCTATTTTGGAATAAGATGATCTGTTCCTTGTTATCCAAAGCAATCTTGATCTCATCCAAAAGAAGTTGCGAGAAATGAGATTTCATCAGCTTCTTTCGGCGTTCTTCGCTTACATTGACCAGCATTATTTCAGGCAACATCACCCCGCCATGACGCTTGTTCAGCGGCACCAATTCGTATTTATTGCTTTCCGTGTTGTAATAGGTTTCCAAAGAGGGAGTTGCCGAACCGAGCAGCACTTTCGCTTTGAAGAGATTTCCTAAAACCACTGCCGTATCGCGGGCATGATATCTCGGTGCTGGGTCAAATTGCTTGAAGGAAGATTCGTGTTCTTCATCAACGATTATCAAGCCTAGATTTTTATAGGGAAGAAACACCCCGGACCTTGCCGCCAAGATGATGGAGATGTTTTGTTGTCCTGTTTTCTTGTTTTGATTCATCAGGCTGTTCCATACCTCTACGCGTTCATTTTCATTCAATCTGGAATGATAGACTTGAACCAGATTGCCAAAATGTTTTTTCAGTCTGTTGATGATTTGAGTAGTCAGCGCAATCTCCGGAAGCAAGTAAAGAACTTGTTTGCCTTGAGCCAAGGTCTCCTCAATGAGATGGATGTATATCTCCGTCTTGCCGCTCGATGTAATGCCATGAAGCAGGAGTATGTCCTTCTTGTTGAAATGCTCCTTTATCTCGTCATAAGCCTGCACCTGGTGTTCATTCAAGTCCATTTTATCCTTCACATCCACCAATGATTTCGGCAATCGCGACACTTCTTTCTTTTCCAATTCAAAGATGCCCTTCTTCACCAGTTGGTTCACCACTTCGGTGGTGGAGTTGGCATATTTCACCAATTCATCGCGCAGCAGTTCCTTACGTTGTTTGTCATCATAAATCAGCTTCAAAAATGCCATCAGCAGTTCAGCCTGTTTGGGTGCTTTTTTGTTGAGCTTATCCAACTCGCCAGCCAATAATTTATGGTCACCATAAGCCTCCGTAAGCCTTATATAAGTCTGTTGCTTAGGTTTGTATTTGGCATCCATCTCCTCGTATATAACCAACACCCCTTTATCTATCAAAGCCTTGATTATCGGGAAAATCGTCTTCTGTTCCAATATCCTCGAAACCTCATCCAAGGTCAAGATGTAATTCGTCTCCAGCGCCTCCATTATCAAGAATTCCTTATCATCCAAATCCATGGAATTTTCCTTGTAATTGTTGGTCAGCACCAGCTTCGTTTCGCTCTGCAGTTTCAATCCCGCTGGCAAGGCAGCATTCATTATTTCGCCCAAGGAACACAGGTAATAATCGGCCATCCAATCCCACAATTCGAACTGTTTTTCAGTCACGATAGCCTCCTTGTCCAATATGGAAAGGATATATTTCGCCTCATAGTCTCTGGGCGGCGTTTCCTTGATGTTGCGGATGAGAGCGGTATAAAGTTTGGTCTTTCCGAAGTTCACCACCACCCGTTTTCCCACACCGATGTCGTCATTAAGTTCTGCCGGAATACGATAAGTATAGAGTTTCGGCAAAGCCAAAGGCAGAATGACATCGATGAAATAGGTGGGGGCAGACATGGTATTTATTTGGCCGCTAAATTAAGACATCTTAAAGTTAATGATGATTTTATTATTTGAAGCCTATGTCCACTTCTCGTACCAACTACGTCCCGCTATCCGCTGTAGCCGCTGCCTTCCCATTTCCGACACCAAGCAGCGGGCTGCCGCTACTATCGGGGCTATGTTTTGACGGCAGGTTGCTCGAAATGGCTTTTGAAAACACCAATATTAGCTTGGCGAATAGCTAGATTAGACTGAAAAAGCATGATTCTGAGGTACCTCAGAAGCGTTCCGAGGTACCTCAGAAGTGTCCCGAGGTATCTCAGAAGAGTTCCGAGGTATCTCAGAAGAGTTCCGAGGTACCTCAGAAGAGTTCTGAGGTACCTCAGAAGAGTTCTGAGATTAGGCTAAGCAAAAAGTAAAAGGGTGGTACCAAACAGTACCGCCCTTAAATAAATGAAAAGATATTTGTTTGTTTACTGAACTACCAATTTTGTTTGAAGCACACCATCAGCCTTACTCAAACTTACAATATAGATTCCTTTCGCAATCGAAGAAAGATCCAATTCATATTGATTGTCACCTTCCACCGATATGCTGTTGAAATCCAAAACAACTCTACCAGTAACATCCATCATCCGAATAGTGAAGGGTTCTGACTTATCCGTTGAGAAAGTAACGTTCACATTATTGTTAGCCGGATTAGGGAAAACGTTAAAGTTTGATTGAAGTAATCCATTTTCACCAGTTTCTCTTGCATTTAAAGTGGTAAAATTATGTCTATTATCTGCTCCAAATGTATGAGTTTCCAAATCAATATGACATACTGTGCCAAGCAACCATTCATATTGGGTACCAGGAATAAGGGAGGAGAAGGTAAAATGAGTATTTGGTTGTATAAAAACATTAAGAACCTGAGACCATGAAGGTGTTAATTGATTCAAGGTTAACCAATAACCGTTGCTGCTGCAAGATGGGGGTGTCCAATTTGCTACAGCAGTTGTTTTGGTTATCCCAGTGGTCAAAAAATTAGTAGCTTCTTCACATAACCTTGTTTTGGTGATTGAAGTGGAAGCGGTGCATCCATTGCTGCTGGTGTAGGTAACAGTATAAGTTCCTGGTACTGTAATATAAGTAAATCGAGCATGGTCTCCATTATTCCAAATATAAGATGAAAAGTTTTGTGTTACATAAAGCGAGACGGAATCCGAATTGCAATAATTTAGTATTGATCCCGCTACAATTGTTCCTATCGGAGTTGCTAAAAAAGTTACAGTTCTACTTGCAGTCCCTGTACAACCTTCTGTTGTTGTTACGGTAACAGAATAGGTGCCATTAGTGGAAATTATGATCGTGGGGTTATTTTGGCTATTACTCCAATGGTATTGTGAAAACGTTGAACTTACCCCGAGTGTACTTTGTGTACCTTGACAAAATACTCCTGGAGAGGTAATAGTAGTTGAAATTGGTGCATTTCTTGTTATTGTTTTTGTCGCGGTAGCTGAACAATGATTGTTATCGGTAACTGTTACAATGTAGGTGCCAGCAGTATTTACCGTAACATTTTGAGAAGTGGAATTTAACGCATTTGCACTCCAAGCATAACTTAAGTAGGATTGAGTCGTTAACAAATCACTGCCATTAAAACAAAAAGTTGGATTTCCGACAATAGTAGGTGTAGGATTAGGATTGACGGTAATGATTACATCGTCTGAACCACCACAGGTTCCATTAACCACTGTCCATCTAAATACATTCTGCCCAATGCTCAAACCAGATACTGTTGTGTTGAACAGATGGCTATTGGCAAATACACCTGGACCAGTCCAAGTTCCAGTCCCGGTAAAAGGATTGCTACCTGCCAGCGTTGCAGTGTTAACACCGCATTTGGTTTGGTCAGGCCCAGCATTTACATATCCTGGATGCACTAAAGGACGCGTATCATCACAATCGGTATTGTCACCAACATAACCAACAGGTTGTTGGCAAGCTTGAATAGAGTTATTTGGGTCGCCATATCCATCCCCATCGGCATCACGGTAGAAGGTTGTTTGGAATGGACTGGTAAATTTCACCACCCAGAAATCCTGACTTCCATGATTGCCAGTTATGTCCCCATCGATAGAGTTGGAAGAACCAGCGATAACATAAGATGCATCATTAGCTTGAACAATTGAATTTGCGATATCATTACCAGAACCTCCAAGAGTTTTTGTCCATTGTTTGTTGCCATTTGCATCAACTTTTACCACCCAATAATCGTTACCTCCGTGATTTCCAGACACATCACCATCATTTGATTGTGATAAACCAGCCATTATTATTCCTCCATCAAAACAATTTGCAACTGAATTGCAAACATCATCTGACGAACCACCAAAATTATGGCTCCATACAGTAGCCAGAGTAAAATCAACTTTAGCGATTTCAAAATTCTTGAATGATGTTCCTTTTGTTCCTCCAATATAATAACCATTTGATGAATTCACGATTGATTTATACTCTGAGAAGTCTGTATTCAAATCATTGGATGTGCTAAAAGTTAAGTTTGCATTAAACAAATCAATTCCATAATGTGTTGGGTTTACACCAGTGCAATTGGTTGTTTTCCCTACAGATACAAAAATGCCACTTGTTACTGATGTTATTGAATTTACTGAAGAAAATGGATTAAGAGTTCCACAGTTTGGCATCCCTAGAGTGGTTGAAAAGTTATAATTCCCAGAATTGTCTAACACAACAACATATCCATGATATTGAGATCCTGAAGGGCCGCCAAATGTAAAATCTTCATCAAGAGAATTTGTATTGATGGCAGCTAAATAGCTTCCGTCAACTCTTTGAGAAATAAATGTTCCTCTGTCTCTTTTGGAACCACCAATCGCTTTTTTCCACTGAGTATTGCCAGAATTATCAATTTTTATTACCCAAGCATCTTCAGTAGCCAAGCCATCTGCATCAGTACCTATGGTATGATGGCCGACAACATCACCATCGGTAGATGATGTTGTTCCTATAACTATATATCCTCCATCCAAAGTGTTTTGAATGCAGTTGGCCACATCGTTAGCGGAACCTCCATAAGTTTTTTGCCACTGAATTGTTCCGTTTTTATCAATCTTAACAACCCAAAAATCTTGACCACCGTGATTGCCAGTTACGTCGCCGTCGTTGGAAGTAGTGGACCCAGCAATGATGAAACCTCCATCTGGGGTTTTTTTAATTGAATTAGCAATGTCTGTGCCTGAACCTCCAAAAGATTTCTGCCAAATAATCTGGTTAGCGCTGCAAATATCATCTATCATGCCATTGCAATCATCATCAATTCCATTTAATGTTTCAGGTGCTCCTGGATGTATATTGGGGTTGGCATCATTACAATCGCCACTTCCAATAATTCCCGAATTCCTATACCCTGCCCCAGGTGATATGCATTGGGTAATTCCGCTGCCTACGAAATAACCATCATTATCGGCATCCAAGAACCAAACCGTATTTGGATTGATAGTGGCATCATGATCATTGCAATCCGTATTGTTAAGGACAAAACCTGTTGGTTGTGAACATGCCTGCACTTGAACATTAGGATTGCCAAAGCCATCGCCATCAGCATCCTGAAAATACGTTTGAGGTATTGTTGATGTAATTGGAATGGATGTACAAAGTGAAGAATTAACGCAGGTTGCACCCACTATTCTGACAAAATAATTATGAAGACCACTTTCAGATGTAGTTGTACAAGTAGAGGAGGTGCTTATTGTAGTTCCGTTTCCACAAGAATTACCCTCTTTCCATTCATAATTTCCGCCACCAGCAAGGCTGCCACCTACTTCAGTCAATAGTGTTGTTCCACAAACAGTTGTACCTTGGCTGGAGGATATGCTTGTAGGTAGAATCGACATTGGCTGTATGGTTACATTGAAAGAACAGGTGCTTGTATTGCCTGCTACATCGGTTGCCGTTACCAAAACGGTTGTGGTGCCCACAGGGAAGGTATTTCCACTTGGAGGATTGCAAACCATGGAAATGTTTCCTCCACAATTATCATTTGCAGTAGGATTAAAGGTAACAACAGGATTACATTGTGTGATTGATGAAGGACAATTTATAATTGGAGGTTCATTGTCATTTACAGTTATGTTAAAAGTACAGGAGGCGGAAGCACATCCATTTGATGCTGTAGCGGTAACAGAAGTGGTACCTTGATTAAATAAACTGCCAGGTGTATGATTTCCAGAATAAGTTATGGTACTAAGTTGCTGACCAGTATTTGCAGGAGTGAAGTTAACGATAGCCCCGCACAATCCATGATCGTTTGAAACAATTAAATCGCCAGAGCAATTTAAGGCTTGAATTTGTCCACTGGTAACAGCAACATTAGAAGTGGTGGCTGATAAACTGCAACCGGCATCATCCGTAACGGTAACCGAATAGGTGCCTGAATTTACAACTTGTAGATTACTGATTAAAGGGTTAGCATCTGTTGAACTAAACCCATTCGGGCCTGACCAAAAGAAGGTCAATGTACTATTAGAAGAATTAGCAAATACTGGTAAGGAGCTAAGATTCAAGTCCTGACCTGCACAAAGTAAGTTTGGTGTTGCAGTTGCTGATAATCCAGAAAGAACCCCTGAAATTAAATTTATGGATTCTGAAACGGAACAGCTACCATTATTGATGGTAACCGAATACCTACCTCCAGTTGTTACTGAAATGGTTTGACTGGTTTCCCCAGTATTCCATAAGAATGTCATTGCTTGGTCGAATGGATTGGCATCAGCTGAAAGCATTACATTGGATCCGGGACAAACAAAATTACTGCTTGCATTTATTGTAGGAACGAATGATTCTGAAACAGAAATATTGGTTGCTGCTGAAATAGTGCACCCTAAATTATCAGTAGCCGTAACAGTATAAGATCCAGAATTTACAATTTGAGCATTGTTGATTATTGGATTTGTGTTACTTGATGAAAATGAATTTGGTCCAGACCAAGAATAGGTATCAAATAAGTTTTGAAAAAGATGTGGGTCAAAACGCCATCCTTCAGGGGTGTTTATTTGAGTATTTGTCCTGTTTCTGCCTGGGGCTGCAATATTTTCATTACCAGTAACATCCACCATTCCGATTGAATAGTTAATAGGGGAATTATAAAAATCGAAATAGCATTCTATTATACCTGTCGTTTCATTTATTACTATTTGACTGTGAATAATATCAGTCCTGCTAAATACAAATGAGTTCCAATCTACATAAAACTTTCTGAATGGTGCATTTCCTGTTGTTCCAAATGATAAAGTTCCGCCTTGCCTAAAATTAATATCAGTCCAAGCACATGCAATAAAATTAAAAAGACTTGGATTAAGAATGTCGGGCGCAACAAAAAAACTGGATCTTGAATTCCCAAATTGAACGTTTCCATTGGTGGAAATATTAATAGAGTTAAAATCATGTCCAAAAAAACGAAAAGTAAAAGGAAGCGGCACCGTTGATATTCCATCATCAATATCTCCACTTAAAGTAAAAGCATTATTCATACTTCTATTAGATATTAATTGTGTTGAGCCAATTAAATTTTCAGGAATATATGGAATTGAGGAAACAGAGTAATTAAAAAAATCACCTCCTGTAACATCAAAACTTGGGGATAATAAAACATCATTTCCTGCGCATAATGAATTAGAAGGAGTTGTAACATTTAATCCTCTAAGATGAGAAGTGTTTAAATTTATTTCTCTAGTTAACGAACAAGATATATTCGATATCCTAACGAGATAAGTACCACCTGTGGATACTGTTATACTTTGACTCGTTTCTCCTGTATTCCATAAATAATTCATATTGGGGTCTACTGGATTGGTAATTGCCGTTAGTGTTACCGTTGAACCTTCACAAACTGTTGAATTGCTTGATGTAATCGTTGGAACAAATGAACCACCAACACTTGCCACCACGGTAACTGCTGTAGAAGTGCTTACATCATTGCCACAGCTTGCCTGAATGGTATAGGAGCCGCTTTCGGTAGCAGTAAAAGAATTGCTTGTTTGCCCAGTGATGGCGTTATTATCTTTAAACCATTGATAAGATATTCCTGCACCAGCAGGCGTGGTCGACAGGACAACGCTTCCTCCTGTACAAAATGTGGTAGGTCCATTAGCTGTAACTACTGGTGTAGCTATTCCTGAAAGTGAGGTAAAACTTCCTCTTTCGAATATGCTCCATATCCCATTTTCATTTTGTGCTCTTACGAACAGTTGGTGATTGCCAGCAACCATTCCGCAGGGTATAACGATGGCAAATGTTCCGTTGATGTCTGATGAGGTGGAAACGGGAATGGGTGTCCCCGTTCCTACACCATTATCGGTATCAAAGAAATATTCCATGGCAACAATGGGAGAAGACAGTGCATTGTCAATCAAAAAAACGCGTCTTTCGGCAATGGACCATACACCATTTGCACTTTGTGTTCTGATATATAAATCATGTATTCCATTGCTCAAGGTAGGCAATGAAAGGGCAAAATTCTGGGTAACATCGCTTCCTGATAGGGCTAGAGGTGTACCTGTGCCAACTCCATTGTCCGTATCAAAAAAATATTCTCCAGCAACAATATTGCTTAAAGAGAAATTATCAATCAAGAACAATCTCCTTTCAGCTATGGACCAAACTCCTGCAGCATTTTGTGTCCTGATATATAAGTTATGGATACCAAGACTTAAATTCGGTAAAGGAATAGATAGGGTCTGGGTAACATCGGTACCTGAAATGGCAATTGGTGTTCCGGTGCCTACTCCATTCACATCTGAATCGAAGTAGTATTCGGCAGCAACAATATTACTGCCTGTGGTTAAATTGTCAACTAAAAACATTCTCCTCTCGGCAATGCTCCAGCTACCGCTCTCATCCATAACCCGCACATAAAGATTATTGATGCCAAGGGGTAGGTTGCTGAAAGGTATGGTTAGTTGTTGCGTGAAATCGTTTGTTGGCGTTATCGGAATAATGGCTCCATTTCCTGCTTGCCCGACACCTGGGTCGGGAGTGTTGAAGTAGTATTGCAAGGCCGTTACCTGCTGGGAAACCCTTGATGGGGGTACCGTTTGGGCAATGCAATAGCTACCGATGAATAGAAAGGAAACGATAAGCCATATTTTATTGATATGTCTCATAATTCTTTATTTTAGATTTATTTTCCTATTAATGATCGGTTGGGGTGGTGGCGTGAATGGTTACATTCAAGTTTCCATTTGGTGCTACACTGGTATTGTTAATGTTCAGGCTACGAATAATAGGTGTTATTAAAACCTCTCCTGTCTCGCTGAAATGCGATGTGCTTCCATGGGGACCTATATCGCTGCCATCAGACGCTGCATTAATAGCTGGTGAATTCAACTGCAAATGATAATTTGAAGAGAAGGAATAGGTAGATGTACCTGTAGAAACAAATAAAGGATCCACATCATGCAAATTCCCAGACGAGGTATTCCCTGCTGGGTTTGGGTCAATGCTTAATCTGCCTATATTATTGGTAAAAGTATTATTTCTATTAAAATGTTCATCTGCTGTATTTATACCTATTGTAAGGTCTGTAGTATTCATGAAAATGGAATTTTGTATAACTTGTCCCCTTGCCGAACTCAAGCAATGAAAATTGTCACCAAAAAAAAGACAATGGTCGATAGTTACAGAATGTGCGGAGTTTGTATTAAATTCCAACCTTCCATTGAAAACACAACTTACAAATAAGATATTATTGTTAGCTGAGTTTGTGGAAAAGTTAACATCCTGTTCTGATGATAGAAATATGCAATTCCGAAAAACGAAATTATTGGCAGGTTGATTGCCACAATCGAATGCTAAATCAAAAAGACAATCCTCAAAATCCATGTTTGCTATGCCTTCAAAAAAAATAACTGTACTAGTAAATTCAACTCCATAAAATGTTGAACCATTGGCTACTGTATGCAATTGGAATTGGTTACTTCCAAGTTTCGCTCTTCTTGGATTCGATTTATTCGGATTGAATCCCATTCCAATTATCACCAATTGTTTGGTTAAATTGGCAACACTGTAATTAATGTTGGTGCCTTCGATTAAAATTGTGTCACCATTTGTGGACGCATCCATAGCCGCCTGAAAGGTTGTAAATTGAGCGCCGCCCGAACCATCGTTGCTTACGGTGTGTGTGTGTGATTGTGCTTTTGCAGTAAGCATGATTACTGCCGTCATTGCGATTGTTAAGATTACTTTTTTCATTGCTTTAAATTTTTAAATTTTTTAATTTTTTATGTTTATTGTTTAATTATTAATCTTTAAGATTAGGACGGGGCAAATTAACGCCAAGAATTTTCTGTGCGCAATACACCAAAAGGTGTATTTTGCATAAAACTTACCGTACCAATTTATTTTCGAAGGCATACCGAATCAATAATGCCGTGTTTTTGAGTTCCAGTTTCCGAAGGATGTTCTTCCGATGGGTGCTGGCGGTCTTTGGGCTGATGTCCAGTTTATCCGCTATTTCCGTATCGGTAAATCCATGCGTTATCAGTTGTACCACCTCCTTTTCCCTGTCCGATAAAATTCCTGTATTGTTCATGATTTTGTTTTGGGCGCAAATTACCACTCAAAAATTTCCTCCCACAATACACCAAAAGAGGTATTTTAAGGTTTTTAACCTTGTCGGCAGAACTTCTCGACCTATCGACAGAACTTCTCGACCTATCGGCAAAACTTCTCGACCTATCGACAGAACTTCTCGACCTATCGACAGAAATTCTCGACCAATCGGCAGAATCTTGCGACCAATCGGCAGAACTTCTCGACCAATCGACAGAACCTTGCGGCCTATCGGCAGAACCTCTCGACCTATCGGCAGAACAGGTCTTAAACCAATTTATTATCTATGGCGAACTTAACCAAGGCAGCTGTATTTGGCAAATTCAGCTTGGCCAGCATGTTTTTTCTATGCGTATCTACCGTTTTGACGGAAATGAACAAGGTTTCGGCAATCTCCGGGTTGGTATGTCCTTCCACTATCAGTTTCAGAATGGATTGCTCTCTGGGGCTTACCAAATTATCAATGAATTGAATGTAATCATGGCGAGAAATATACCTGCCCGCCTTATCCTTGATGAATATTTCGTTCAATGATTCCGATAGATAAACATTTCCCGCCTTGATTTCTTCGAATGCTTTCTTGAATTCGGATATGTCGGCGTTCTTCAATAAAAAACCATCAGCTCCTGCTTTCAAGGCTTTCGAAACTACCGAATATTCGCCAAGCATGCTTAAGATGAGCACTTTTATCCGGTCATCGTGGCGTTTTATCTCCCGCATGGCTTCTATTCCATCAATAACTGGCATGTTTATATCCATCAAAACAAAGTCAAATGGCTGTTTTTGGCATTTCTCAATGGCTTCCTTGCCATTCAAGGCATAATCCTTGACGTCAATATCAAGTTCATCCTTCATTATCAGTTTTAATCCTTCGATAAAAAGCCGGTGGTCATCAGCCACCAATAATTGCATCTTGTTATTTTGCATAAACTACAGGTATTTCAATGATTGTCCGAGCCCCAGCACCAGGAGCAGAGTCGAATTCCACTGTTCCTCGGAGGGAATTCGTTCTGGTCTCTATGTTCGATAATCCATATCCTCGCTTGATGTTGTTGATGTCGAATCCGATGCCGTCATCTTCATACAACAGAATGATTTTTCCATCACGCACATTCAGGTCTATGGTTACGTTTTGGGCTTTGGCATATTTTAATGAGTTATTGATGAGTTCTTGGGTAATTCTAAGCAATTGATGTTCAATCCGGTTCTCGAACCGTAAATTTTCGCCATGATATATCAAGGTAAATTTTATCAGATTCAACTGATTTATTCTATTTACGAGCTCTTCGGTGGCTACAAAATATCCTTTGTCGTAAAGCGTGGATGAATGCATGTCTTCCATGATTTTTCTCAAGTCGTTCAAAGAAGAATCAATAAGGCTAAGGGAATTTTCCACCATTTCGCTGGTATGGTTTTCCCTTGCTTTAGCTCGCATGCTGCTTATAAACATCCTTGCGGTAGATAATTGTGCCCCCACATCATCATGCAGGTTCTCGGCAATGTTCAATCGCATCTTTTCCAAAGCCAATTGATTGGACAGTTCCTTTTGAAGCAATTCATTTTTCTGTTCATCTATTTTCTTCAAGCGATAACCAAGCGCAGTGGAAAAGATGATGATGTCGAACAAACATCCTATCAAATACGGTTCTACACCGCTATAGCTGAAATAATCCTTATGAAAGGTAAAGGAATAGGCACTCAAAAAGCCTGACAAGTCATAAACAAGTGAACCAAAGATAATGATTCGCTGAAAGGTTGATTTTCGAAACAAGGCTGCCAGTCCCAGTCCAACAGTAGCAATGGAGATAACACTGAAACGAGACAGGCCATATTCGAAATATACCATGTAATCAGGGCCATAAACCAATGCTTTGATTAGATGAAGTATGAAAGCGAATATAGAAAACCAAATGAAACCAAGCCAGAAATTCCGAACCAATCTCGGCTTCTCGGTAACTTCAAGAGTTACCGCAGCAAACGTGGTATATATGGATACCATCGACAGTTGAAGAAAATCCTCAATGATGTAATGAATGATGTTTGTATTGGGCAGAAATGGACTATAATTATTGCTGAATATCTTAAAGGCAATATAGGCAGTCAAAGAGGTAAGGTAAAAGCTGTAATACAATAGAAACTTGTCGCGCTGCAGCAAATACAACACAAAATGATACGTCGCTGCTATGGCTGAAGCGCCGAAAACAAAAACTTCTATGAACGAAAGTCGAGTCATGTTTGTGTTGGGATGTGTGGAAATTTAGGGTGCAAATAAAATGATTTTATCGATACCAAGATAATTTCATTCTAAAACATGACTTGAAAATAACCAAATAACTAACTTTGCGGCAAGAAAACCGACACTATAATCCATGCGAAATACCACCAAGCTGAAGACCCTCCTCATTAAATATACAGTTTCTCTTGACCGTGATGATGATGAAATATTCAAGTTGATATTGACCGACAAGCAGACCAGTGCCTCCGAATTGTTTGAAGGAAAATCTTACAGTGTGGTGCTTAGCAAGGCCTACAGTTATCTGCTTAAGCAAGTTAGATAGTTTTTTGAGATTTTTCATTCCACCAAATTAAATAATTCTAAATATTATAAAGTTTTAAACTTTCTAGTTTTGGATTTTAAGGTGTTAAAACCCAAAGTTGAGGCCTTAGAAATCATTATTGAGGTGTCAAAACTCAAAGTTGAGGCCTTAGAAACCATTATTGAGGTGTCAAAACCCAAACTTGAGGCCTTAGAAATCATTATTAAGGAGTCAAAACTCAAACTTGAGATTTCAAAACTCAAAACCATTATCCAATCTAACCATTATAGTTCACTACAATGGTGGTAATTCTGATATAAAATGGATATTGTATATTTGTGGCGTGAAAAAAAGAGTGATAGATTTATGGAAATGACTTCATTTAGGTCGCCGTTTGAGAAAGTTTATAGGAGGTCCAAGCAGACATTTGCGAAGAAAGGTTTTACCATTCATGAGGATAAAGGCAAACCTGGGTTGATGATTGCCAATAGGAAGGCGACATTGTTTCATGCCGCAATTGAGTTGGAGATTGTGATTAGTAAGATTGATGAACATAGCACTAATATTGCAATTACTTGTAGTGCAAAAAAACATTGGTTTGATAGGGCATATAAGGAGAATAGATTGATTGAGGGACGGTATATTGCAATGATTACAACGCGTATCTAAATAAGAATTAACAACATAATATAATAAATAATCAAATGAAGAATACAATTAAATTATTTGGAATCTTTATGCTCATAGCGGCATGGACGGTTTTGTTCATTAACTTGCCAATGCCCAAGACTGCAATGATGGGCCCGATAGGTGAAGATGAAATGAGTGCTGGGGATAAGGAAAATCCGAATGCGGCATTTACTTATGAGTTCAATAGAATAAAAGACCCACTTACAGGTACTATCCCTTCTAATATGCATGAGTTGGAAACCGAATATGCGGCAACTTTACCACAGGATATTGATGGAATGAATAACATGCGTATGGCTATAGCTCCTTTGGATTGGGTGAGCCGAGGCCCATATAACATAGGTGGCAGGACTAGAGCATTGGCTGTGGATATAAACAACGACAGTATTCTCTTGGCAGGAAGTGTATCCGGTAACATGTGGCGTTCTGTTAATCAAGGAGCTTCTTGGACGCAGGTTACCGCTCCATCCTCATTGCATAATATCTCTTGTGTTACTCAAGATACCAGAACAGGGCATACTAATAATTGGTTCTATGGCACTGGCGAAGCCTATGGTGCTTCTGCTTTTGCCACCGGTGCTTTTCCTATGGGAAATGGAATGTTCAAATCGAATGACAATGGAGTAACATGGACCTCTTTAACCAGTACAGCTTCGAATGTGCCTCAATCTTTTGTAAGCAATATGCAATTGATATGGAATATGAAAGTAGATCAGTCAGTAGATACTACAGAGGTGGTTTATGCAGCTTCTTATAATGCAATTTATAGAAGTTTGGATAGTGGAACTACCTGGAATGCAGTGCTTTATCAGAATGCTTCTCAACAAGCCTACTTTACAGATATCGCAATTGCTAATAATGGTGCAAAATATGCTACTATGAGCAGTGATGGTCCAACGGCAGTGAAAGGAATTTGGAGATCGATGAATGGAACTACCTGGACTAAGATAACACCTCCAACTTTTCCTAATGTATATAACAGGACGGTAATCGGAATAGACCCTAACAATGAGAATAATGTGTATTTCTTGAGCGTAACTCCAGGCGCGGGCAAACCATCTGTAATGTATATCAACTATCAGCCCGACACCGAATATTATAGCTTATGGAAATACACCTATCTGTCAGGAAACGGTGATTCTGCTGGAGGTAATTGGGTGGACTTGTCACAAAACATTCCTTATAATGCCAGTATGGCCGGGAATTATTTTGCACAAGGTGGTTATGACATGTATGTTCGTGTTCAGCCGGGCGATTCAAATGTGGTCTTCTTGGGCGGAACTGACATTTTCCGTTCTACGGATGCTTATACCAGCAATAACAATTGGACACAGATAGGCGGATACAGTGTTAATTGTGTGTTTCCGAACATGACCTTATATCCCAATCATCATCCCGACCAGCACAATCTGGTCTTTTTCCATAATAACCCCCATGCTATGATATCATCTTGCGATGGGGGCGTATTCAAGACTATGAGCAACATGGATTCGGCCATTACTTGGGTTTCCTGCAACAATGGTTATACCACCACGCAGTTCTATGCCTGTTCAGTTGACCATGCTACGCCAAACAACGAAATCATCGTGGGTGGATTACAGGACAACGGCTCGTTCTTCACCAATACTGCCAATGTTACCGCCCCATGGACTTGGTCATCGAAAGGTGACGGCGGTTATTCCTATGTTCTCGATAACCACAACTATTATTACTTCTCCATTCAGCAGGGAAAAGTTTATCGCTCTCAATTGGATGCCAATGGAAACCCCATCGCTTTCAGAAGGGTGGACCCGATAGGAGGGGGTGGCTATAACTTCATTCAGCCTTTTGCCGTCGATCCAAATGACAACAACGTTTTATATTTCCCTGACAGCACGCACATCTGGAGGAACAGTGATTTATCTGCCATCGCACTCACCAATCAATATGATTCCATCAGCACCAACTGGACCAAGATAGATTCTTTGACTGGTCTTGGACAGATTACTGCCATAGCCGCCTCCAAATTCCCTGCAAACAGGCTGTACGTAGGCACCAGCAACCATGCCATCGTAAGGATAGACAGCGCCAACACCGCTCATCCCGTTCATACCGTCATTACCTCCAATCAATTCAATGCAGGAGCCAATGTCAGCTGTATCGCCATCGATCCTACCAATGCTGACAGGGCGATGGTAGTATTTTCCAATTACCTCGTCAAGAGTGTTTTCTTTACTTCCGATGCAGGCGCACATTGGACCAACGTCTCCGGCAATCTCGAACAGTTTTTGTCGGGTGCAGGCAATGGCCCTTCTTGTCGTTGGGCTTCCATCATGCCTGTCAATGGCGACACCGTTTATTGGATGGGAACCAGCACCGGGCTCTATGCCACCTCTCATCTCGACAGCGTGCATACCGTGTGGGTACATCAGGGAACAGCCACCATCGGCAATGCCATTGTGGACATGATAGACACCCGACTCTCCGACGGGTTGGTCATTGTGGCCACCCATGGCAACGGCATGTTCAGCACCAACATTACCGACATCACGCAGCTTGGCGAAGGCATCCAGGCCATCCATTCGCTTGCTTCGCCGATGCAGTTGAGGAACTACCCAAACCCTGCCAACGACCATACCACCATTTCCTTCAACCTGCCGCAACGAGGCAGCATAGAAATGAAGATTTACGACATACAAGGCAAGGAAATGGCAATGCTTTATAAAGGCATCAAAGACGCAGGGCTGAACACCATCCGGTTCAACACCGGCACCTTGGCAAACGGCATTTATTTCTGTCACCTCACCTCCGGCGACCTCTCCGAAACCAAAAAAATAGTGGTAGCCAAGGAATAAACCTTAAAAATCCCCATAATGAAAAAGGCAGATGCAACCTTTGCATCTGTCTTTTTTTCTCCTAATTCCTAATTCGTAATTCTTTTTTGGAGCCTACGGTTTCTTCTCGTCCCATCTACGTCCCGCTATCCGCTGTAGCCGCTGCATCCCCATTACCGACACCAAGCAGCGGGCTGCCGCTACTATCGGGGCTATTTTCGACGGCAGGTTGCTCGAAACGACTTTTGGCGAAATCGGTAAATACCTTACATTTATACCTAAATGGTCGTGGCAGATTGCCATTCTGCCACGGCAGGCTACCATTCTGCCACGGCAGATTACCATTCTGCCACGGCAGATTACCATTCTGCCACGGCAGATTACCATTCTGCCACGGCAGATTACCATTCTGCCACGGCAGATTACCATTCCGCCATGGCAGATTACCAATTTGCCATGGATAATTATGGTTAAAAAAGCCATTTTGTTAAGTTAGTTCAACGTTCATTCGAAGCTGCTGCCATCAAAACTAGCCCCGATAGTAGCGGCAGCCCGCTGCTTGGTGTCGGAAATGGGCTGGCAGCGGCTATAGCGGATAGCGGGACTGGCCATGATACGAGAACTTGCCATAGGCTCCAAATTGAAATTATAAATTAGAAATATAGAAGGGGAAATGAGTTGGATTTGGGAAATTTTTTGTGCTGATGCATCTTTGATAATAATTATTACTACTTTTGAGCCCCGAAAATAAAAAACAAATTAGCATGAAAAAAATCCTTACCCTTACCTTGATGATGTTAATCGTCAGCATTAGCAACCTATTCGCCCAGTGTGGCGGCAGATACCAAACGGAGACGTTTGCAGATACGGTGAGTACCGGCATCGGCTACGGTTCGAACACGAGCTGGACCGGTGGAACTACGAATCTTACCTTGGATATCTATCAGCCTTTGGGCGATACCTTGGCGGCACGTCCCTTGGTGTTTTTTACCCATGGGGGTTCGTTTCAAACGGGCACTTCGGCAGATGTGGATGTAGTTTCATTGTGCCATCATTTCGCAAAACGTGGTTATGTTACAGTTTCCATCAACTATCGTTTGGGATTTTATCCGATAGACAGCACCAATGCCACGCAAGCGGTGATCAGGGCGGTTCAGGATCAGAAGGCAGCGATAAGATTCTTCAGAAAGGATCGCTCAACTACTAATACCTATAAGATTGACACCACTCAGATTTGGGTGGCTGGTAGCAGTGCAGGTGCTTTAACGGCGTTGCATACTGCATACTTGGATCAGATTAGCGAAGTGCCTGCTTCTTTGTTAGCATGGGTAAATTCTAATGGCGGATTGGAAGGAACCAGTGGCAATGCTGGCTTTTCATCGGATATTCGCGGTCCGATAAGTCTTTGTGGTGCTTTGGGACATGCCACTTGGATGACCAACAATGACAAACCGATGTGCGCCGTTCATGGTACTGCCGACAATGTGGTTCCTTATGGCACCGGATGGGCCATGGTAGGAACTTTTCCTGTAGTTCCAGTGGATGGAGACTCGACCATCAACGCTTATGCACCTTCAGTAAACACGGAATGTCATTTACTTACATTTATCGGTGCTGGCCATGTGCCTTATGCCGGAACGAGTGCAAGCAACTTGGCATATATGGATACCACAGTGAACTTTGTCAGCGATTTTCTATATCATCACTTGAATTGCTACTTGACAAATGTTCCTGAAATAAAGGATTTTTCATCTTCCATCGAAGTTTTTCCTAATCCATCTACTGGTAATATTAATTTGTCATTTCAAAATTATGATAACAAATCCTATAGTGTGGAATTGTTTGACCAACTTGGAAGAAGCATTCAGAAATATGAAAATCAGAATGCCAAGGAACTGACTCTTTCCACTTCAAATATCCATGCAGGGATGTATTTTGTAAGAATCAGAAAGGGTGATTCCTTTGCTGAAAAGAAAGTCTTGATTTATTAATCGACGGATATTGAGGAACCGATTATATTTTCCATTTCGACCAAATTGCATTCATAATAGACTCGTGTTAATGACTTAAAGCCTTAAACAAGATGAGAAGAAAAGGAATTTTTTGCCTGGAAGGACATTGGGAGAAAAATCTTAACAAGAAATCTACCGTAGAATCCATATTGAGTCTTTTGGAAAAGCAGGAAAAAATCCAATACATCCATCATAAATGCGCCACGAAGGAAGAAATCAATTATTTATTGTCGAAATGGTCGCAGAGTTTATATAAGTCCTATCCGATACTCTATTTCGCTTTTCATGGAAGACCTGGAGAATTTGAAATCAATTCGAAGGAAAACTATACCCTAGTCGATCTTGCCCAGCTATTGGAAGGCAAGTGCAATAACCGCGTGATATTCTTTGCTGCCTGCAAGACACTCTCCATTCCGAAGAAGGAAATCATGTCATTCATCAGGACAACCAAAGCGCTTGCCGTTTGTGGCTACAACGATGAAGTTGACTGGATGATTTCTACCGCTTTCGAACTGCTGGTACTATTCACATTGCAAAACAATGTCTTCGATGGAAGAGGGATTAACGCCATCAGAAACAAGATAAACAGCGGGTTTTCTCTTATCTCCGACCAGCTCGAGTTCAGGATGTTGACAAAAAACGATTGATCATTTCTTAACGAACTTCCCCTTCAGCGTATCACCAGTTTTGGTGGTGTTGAGCATTGCATTAAGCGTATTTTTTATGAAGTTCCATAAGGGTTTCGTCTCTGTTTTCTCACGGATTTCTTCTGTGGATACATGCGAGTGGACTGCATTGGTCTTTTGCTTGAAGAAAATGCTTGGCGTGATGCCGGTAGTCTTTATTTGCTCAATCAAAAAGCCATTATCCTTGAATAATTTCCCCAATGTTCTCGAAGAATAATAACACAGATGTTCAGGATATTCAATGATTCTCCAACCCGATTTCAGCACCTTGCGAGACACGCTATTGAAGTTCGGGGTGGTGACATAAACCACTCCTCCCGACCGTAAAATCGCATTGAAATTTCTCACCTCCTCCACCGGATTGTTGATGTGTTCAATCACCTCCGACGAATAGATAACATCCATCATTCCAGCCTCATAATTCTTCGCCTCCAGCTTGCCTTTATGCGTGGTTATGCCCTTTTGCCTGCACAGTTCTACCGAAATGTCGTCAAATTCGGTGGCATACGCATTCCATCCTTTTTCTTTGGCACGCTGAATGAAATATCCATCGCCGGCACCCACATCTATCATGTTGTTCGTCTTCCGAAAACGCTCGAAATAAGCCAGCAATTCATCATATCTCTTCAAGGTTATCTCCGAAATCTTGTTGCTCCGTGGATAATTCGAATAGTTCGCCACCAGCTCCTCCATGGTAGGGATGCGCTCCGAAAAAACAAACCCGCATTTGCCGCATCTGCACAAATAATCCCGCTCATATTCCGCCATTTTCACCAAGTCCGGGTGATGGCAAATCAAACAAGAAGTAAAGGTGTTCATTTCTGCATTTTTCACGAGCCAAAACTACAATATTGCCGAACAATCAACCCCATGTCCTTCCAAAATAATATCTGATTCATGATTTTTTGAAGCCTATGGTAGGTTCTCGTATCATGGTGCTTCCCGCTATCCGCTGTAGCCGCTGCATCCCCAATACCGACACCAAGCAGCGGGCTGCCACTACTATCGGGGCTAGGTTTTGACGGCAGGTTGCCTCGAAATGGCTTTAAAACAAAAGGCGGCACTATCTGTACCGCCTTTTTTAATAACCACTTAGCTTTTTATTCCTTGATGAACTTGCCTCTTTCGGTTGTATTATCGTTACTTATTTGGTAAAAATAAATACCATTTCTCCATTTTGAAACATCAATAAAATTATCAATTCCACTTATTGTAATGTTATAAACTTCCTTGCCAGTAACATCATAAATCGTCAATTCTGAACTGACATTATTTGAATGGATATTTAATAATGATGTTGTTGGATTTGGATAAATTACATAATCGTTTTTAGAGCCAAATAAAACAGATACGATGTTAAAATAAGTGTACTTACCATTGAAATCTGTTTGTTTTAAACGATAATATGAGAGTCCAGAATATGGTTGTTTATCTATAAATGAATAATTTAATTGTGAATTGCTATTGCCTGCACCATTAACTTTTCCTAATTCCTCAAAAACTTTTCCATCTTTACTTCTTTCAACTGTGAAAAATTCATTGTTTATTTCTGTGGCAGTAGTCCATTTACATAAGACAGTTGATTTCATTGGTGATGCATTAAAATTCAACAACTCAATTGGGAGTGGGGCTGTAACCGTTTCGTACATCCAGAAGTCATTATAATAAGCATTTTGATTCCAACCTGTTCCTATGTAACCCTCGTTGTCAATACTGAAACCCACTGCACTTTCGCGTGCAACTCCTGAAAATGAAGTTAATTGTGCCCATGCATTTGCGGCAGGGTCAAACAACCAAAAATCAGTTTGTTCTGTTCCATCATAACCTGTACCAACATATCCCAAGGTACCGATGCTAAACCCAACAGCCCCATATCTTGCTGTGCCACCAAAATTTGCTTTCTGTGTCCAGGTATTTATTGCAGGGTTGTATTCCCAAAAATCATTTTTATAACCAGTGCTTCCGTATCCTGTGCCAATATAACCCTTTGAACCGATACTAAAACCTACAGCAAGCTCCCTTGCAGTGCCCCCAAAATTAGCAAGTTGTGTCCAAGTATTGGTAGCAGGGCTATATTTCCAGAAATCATTCAAATAATGTGGTGATGCACTTTTAAATCCTGTCCCTACATAACCAAAGGAATCTATGCCAAACCCAACAGCACCCCATCTGCCTGCACCAGCAAAATTCGCCTTTTGTGTCCATATATTAGTACTTGGGTCATATTCAAAAAAGTCTATTCGAAAACCGCCTACCCCAGTACCAACATACCCTTTTGTTCCAATAACGAAACTAACAGCATTTGCTCTGATTGTTCCAGCAAAATTTGCTTTCTGTGTCCAAGTATTGGTTATTGGATCATATTCCCAAAAATCATTTCTAGCATTTTGAGTAACATCATTCCCTTTACTAATATAACCTTTTCCATCAATACTGAATCCGACAGCACCATATCTTTGGTTCCCGCCAAAATCTGCTTTCTGATACCAACTCCCTGCCGTCTGTCCATAAAAATGAAAAGCAATAAGAGAATAAATTATTATCAGATATTTTTTCATGCTTTTATTTACCTTAATCAAATCTTGCCAAAGTTGCTACACTTTTATTGTCAACTGTCTATAATGATTAAGATTTCAGAGTTTAGTTTTTAATATTTTATCGATTCATTCATTTTTTCGAGCTACAAAAATAGATAACTGGATTGAGAAAAACAAGGTTTTGGGGTATAATTTCTCTTGATGCCTATATATAGCAGCGAACTTATGAGGTGATTTGGTTCTGTTTGGGCATCCGAAAGCTGGTTTACAGCCTAAAGATGCTCAACGAGGAGGCTCGAAATCTTGCATACGACCACATTGGATTCAACGAGGGGGTTTGCAACGTTACATATCGCCTCGTTGCGAATCTCAAGTCGATTTGTAACGTTGCAAATCCATTTCTCGAACTCAACGAGGTCATTTGTAACGTTGCAAATCCATTTCTTGAACTCAACGAGGTCATTTGTAACGTTGCAAATCCAATTCTCGAACTCAACGAGGTCATTTGTAACGTTGCAAACCCAATTCTCGAAGTCAACGAGGGCATTTGTAAGGTTTTTAACCTGTCGATTGCATTTGATGACGAAATCATCCTGTTAATTTAATTTCTATCTTTGCGGCATGAAATTCATGATATTTGGTTCTTTGGATGTGGCGGCTTCAGGCTTCGGCTTGTCCCCAATCCTTTCAATTGACTCCGTATCCGGTGGCCCCATACGTATGGGGAAAAACAATTTAAAAAAAGAATCAAATGCGAAAATTAAATCCAATCTCTTTCCTGTTCCACTTCTACGTTAGTGTAATCATCACTAATTATCGTCTTTTAAATTTCATAAAAGACCATCGTGCCCGCATGAATGCGGCCAACTTGACGGGGCATTATACCGTTTATATTGCAGCCTTAGATTTGCTCATCACGTCGTTTCAAAATGCCATTTCATCGAAATCAACGACGCTGGTTCAGCAAGTTGGCGATACCGAGGTTTTGGATGGTGGCATTCAGGATTTTGCGGATTTTGTCCATGCCGAAGAGCCACATATCCGATATATGTTTGCCAGCGATCATTCGGCCTATCTTGAATTTTATCCTCATGGATTGACTCCCTTCGATAGAATTTCGCGTATAGAGGGACGCGAAATGATGCATAATTTTTGGTTGGCTGCCGATACGCATTCCGGTGTGGTGGGCGCTCCGTTTGTAACAACCTGTTTGGGTTTTGTGACTGATTGGGATAATAACCGAAGTGGCCAAACGGGCAAGTTTGCATCGGTGAACATCATCCGTACCCTGATAAAAAATCAGCGTACAGCAGTGGTTCAGCAACTGATAGTGGACAGCGGAGCCGTGGCTATAAACAACAGTACCGATGTGGCGGCTGCCGAAGGGTTTTTCAATTTCAATTTGCTGTATCGAGTGCGAACGGTGAATCATATTCACATGCCAGCCGATGGTGGTTTCATCAGCACTCCACCGTATGAAATAGGCACCGCAGGACCTATAATTTTGGATGATGGTACCGAGGTAACATGCTATAATGTTGGCGATGTAGAAATGTGGATTTATGGTTCTGCTACACCTGGTGGAGCCCCAGGGGCTTTGAAAATGATCGTTCCACCACACTCGAGTCGAACCTTAATGGCACCATTATTAGGAGCGGTGGACAATCATAACATCAATGGTTTTGTCAATCACCTCACCGAACCCGGCAAATGGAGAATAGATATTCATGATGCCCTATAAGGCTAACAAATGATAAGCAGAAAGCCCTCGAATGATGATTCATTCGGGGGCTTTTGGGTTTAGCTCCTGCCAGGTTTCACATTCTGGCAGGTTTGATGTAATTTTCTACAATACCTTTCAGGATGAGAAACCTGAAAGGAAACGTTCGCTTACTTAGGCATTTGGAGATTGTCTGCGGCGAAAAGGCAAAGCCTTTTCGCCGCAGACAGGTTACTTGATGGAAGTTCTTTCGAAGTAACCTGCCGTCAAAGCATAGCCCCGATAGTAGCGGCAGCCCGCTGCTTGGTGTCGGCAATGGGGATGCAGCGGCTACAGCGGATAGCGGGACTGGCCATGATACGAGAAGAAACCATAGGCTCCAAAAGAAAATTTAAGGAATCAAGACAAAATTTCAGGTCATTGATGAAGATTTTCTTTATTTTGAATCCCGATTCAAGAGAAAAACGACCGAGATTACGATGTTTGACGACACTTTCAAGACGATTTCCATCCCCAGCGAAGGCCTGTATAAGGAGAAGGGCAGCAAGTTTATCGGCTATGCCTACCCCGTGAAAAGCGAGGCGGAAGTGAAGGATTTGGTGGCGAAACTGAAGAAGGAACATCATTCGGCACGCCATCATTGCTATGCTTTTCGTCTGCTGCCCGACAAAAGCGTTTTCCGTTCCAACGACGACGGTGAACCAAGCGGAACTGCCGGCAAACCTATACTTGGACAAATCTTGAGCAATGACTTGACGAACGTTTTGGTAGTGGTGGTTCGTTATTTTGGCGGCACCTTATTGGGTGTAAGCGGCTTGATAAAGGCTTATAAAACCGCTGCTGCCGAGGCAATTGCGAACGCTGAAATCATTACCAAAACCATCGATGTGAGATATGAAATCACGTGTTCCTACATTCAGCTGAACGATGTGATGAGGATAATCAAGCAAGAGAACATTCAGGTCATCAGCCAGCAATCTTCAGAAAACTCGGTGCTGATCATCGAACTCCGCAAGAGCATGGAAGAACGCTCTGTTGCCTTGTTCCGAAAGCTGGATGGAATAAGGGTTGCAAGCATTTAAGAACCCAAGTTTCAGATTCTATTTGATGAGCCTGAAGGTCTTTTTGTTGGCCAATCTCGTCTCTATATCCAATTCGGTAACGGCCTTGATGTTTTCCTTTTTCTCAACATAAAAATGTCGAAGCAAAATCAAACTGATAAGGAAGAAAGGGATGGACGGGATACGATATCTTACCAGACTTCCGAAATTCGGTGTCGATAATCCTACCGAAAAGGCGAAACAGATGGCAAAAGAAAATACGAAGAGAAGCATAGGGTTGGTTCGTAGCAACCCAAAGAAATTAAATACTCGAATTTTAATCAAAGTCAAGATGGTAAAGATAAGCATGGCCATGTTTTCTAATGATGAAATGAGCATGACCAAGTTGTTTGCCTCCCATATGAATGGACGGAACAATCCTGACACGATGGCAATGGGCGCTTTGGCAAGCATGCTTGGTATGTTGGCATCAAACTTACCTATATCGAAGGTGTTTCCGCCATTGTAATCTTTGATAAGGTCCTGTTGGGTAATTACGGCACGTTCCAAGATTTCATTTACATTGAATTTACCCATTTCATTGCCCAACTGCTTTAATAACAGAAAGATGGAAATGGAGCCTCCGAACAAAAGGAACGGAGCTACGATATATCGGATGATCTTGTTGTTTATGTTTCCTAAATTGGTATAGGTCAACCATAAGAATGTTCCTGGCAAGAGGGAATATAAAATGTATGATTTGATGGATAAGATCAGATACATTGAAATGAATACATAAATAAAGTTTTTGATGAAATTCTCCCGCTTGATGAAGGCCTTGTAGAAGCTATATGAAAACCAACAAATTGCGGAAAGTGTTATGGTATCCTTTAATAATCCAGAACCCCAAAATGCTACAGAAGGAATATAAAATATGGCATAGGCGAATTGTTTTTCCAAGTGTGGAAATTCTTCACAGAACATCACAAACAGTCTCCAAATTCCTGAAAAGGAAAACCAAGCAAGAAGTATTGTTGTCGTCAAGAAACTCTTCATACCTAATAAGCAGATAAACGTTGTTAACCTAACGATATAAAAAGTATGTGGATCATACCAGTAGTTAGGATAGCCGGTTTCATCGTCAAATGCCGCTCTATTTTCAGGGGTCAAATGTCCAGTCATGATGGAATAGAATGTTCCTGGATATTTCATCATCAATCTAAGTAAAACCTTATCGCTATGAAAATATAATAGGGTATCTCCACTACCATAATAATACAAATAGATAATACAAACACCAAACCCCCCAATGATTTTTATGGTTAATCCGGTTAAGTAATATTTATAGTAAGGCTTTTTTTCAATATTGTTTTTAACTAAAAATCGGGACAAAAAGAAGATTATAAAAATATAAATTGGAGTAAGAATAAAATCTAATATGCCCATTTTATATTCTTAATCTTTAATCTTGTAATATACCGTTTCAGTATTTGCATTGATTGGCTCAATAACAAGTTCCTTTTCATTAAGAATCTTTATTTTGTATTGATAAGTATTGTTGTCAATGGCCTCTTCCCATTTTATATAAACGATATTTTTAGCAGGATCAACTTTCCAGGAGCCTTTGAAAATGACAGTAGGATTAAACACTTCTTTTTTCCATTTGAAATCAGCACTGAATGTAAAAATGGAAGCATCAGCTAATGGTATTTCATTCATCTCGCCTTCGTATAGAGTTTTATACTCCAGCCATTTCTTTACTAATAGTTTTTCTGTAGAATTTAAATTATGGATTTGAGAATATGAATATGTCGAGACAATAACTAAAATAGGAACAAAAATAAACTTAATATATGCAGTTTTATAATTCATTATCTAAAATAAATCAAGATTGTTAAATTATTTATTAAAGTTCGGAGAAACCTTTAAATCCTTACTTCCAGGAGTATATTCATAAAATCCTTTTCCTGATTTTACACCTAAATTTCCAGATTGAACCATATTCACCAAAAGTGGACATGGAGAATATTTGGGATTACCAAAACCATTATATAATACATTAAGAATTGATAAGCAAACATCCAGCCCAATGAAATCCGCCAGTTGTAACGGTCCCATTGGATGATTCATGCCTAGTTTCATTACGGTATCAATTTCAATAACACCAGCCACTCCTTCATATAATGATATGATTGCTTCATTTATCATTGGCATTAATATTCTATTCGCAATAAATCCAGGATAGTCATTGACTTCTGTTGGGACTTTGTTTATTTTTTTCGATAATTCAATTATGGTAGTTGTTGTTTCATCAGACGTTGAATAACCTCTGATGATTTCGATTAATTTCATAACGGGTACTGGATTCATGAAATGCATACCAATAACCTTTTCTGGTCGTTTTGTTACAGACGCAATTTGGGTTATTGATATTGAAGAAGTGTTACTAGCGAGAATAGTATTGGAACTACATTTTGAATCTAATTGCCTAAAAATATCTAATTTAACGGTGATATTTTCAGTAGCTGCTTCAATTACTAGGTCACTATCAATTACACCATCTTCAATGGAGGTATAAGTTTTAATATTTCTAATAGTACTATCAATAACTTCAGCGGTTATATTTCCTTTGACTTGCATTCTTTCAAGATTCTTTCGTATTGAAGCCATGCCTTTAGTCAATGCGATTTCTGATACATCGACTAATGCTACGTTAAATTCATTTTGTGCAAACACATGAGCAATTCCATTACCCATTGTTCCAGATCCAATTACTGCAATTTTTTTCATTTTAAATTATATTATTTTTTTAACTTATTTCCCTCTGCCCTGCAAAACTATTTTAACTGTATAAATGAGAATCTTAAAATCTAAAGCGAGTGACATATTCTCAATATAAATTATATCGTATTTTAAGCGTGCAATCATCTGTTCTACATTTTCAGCATAACCATATTTAACCTGTCCCCAAGATGTAATTCCTGGTCTAACCTTATGTAAATGACGATAATGGGGAGCGGTGATCATTATTTTGTCAATAAAATATTGTCTTTCCGGTCTTGGACCAACAATAGACATATCCCCTATTAAGACATTATAAAATTGTGGTATTTCATCAAGACGAAATTGTCTCATGAATTTTCCAAATGGAGTGATCCTACAATCATCTTTGCTTGAAAGTTTAGGCTGTCCATTCTCGGCATTTGCATACATTGATCTAAACTTGAAAATTGTAAATGGCTTGCCATGCTGCCCAATCCGCTCATGACTGTAAAATATTGGTCCTTTTGATGACATCCTAACACCTATTGCGGTCAACAAAAAGATTGGAGATAGAAAGGTTAAAACAAAACAAGAAAAAAAAATATCAAATGCCCGTTTCATGAATTGTTGCCAAGATGGCATTAATGTTGGATAAATTTCAATTAAAGGTGCTCCAAAAATAGCATTCATTTTTACTGATCCAGATAAAATATCATACATATCAGGTAAAATCTTAATTATCACATTTGTGTCTTCCAATAAATTAATAATTCTCCCCAAACTTTCATGTTCTGCAGATTCAATTGCAATTATAACTTCTTCAATTTCATATTTTACAATCAGTTTCTCTATTTCGTTAATACTTCCAATATGTTTAAGATTGTTTTCTAATTTACTCCCATTTCGTTCATCTACATGGACATAACCAACAAATATATTTCCTTGAGAAACATTTTGGGATTCAAATTCATTGTAGAGGTTGATTGCCTTAACATTACTTCCAATCAAAATCGTATTGAATCCAATTTCCCTTTTTTGTATTTTATGCGCTGCATTAGTTGAAAGAATTAAACGGAAAAGTGCTGTTAAACAGAAATGTAAACCTAGGAGAACAAAAAATGTGTGATAATACGTTTTGTAGGTTTTAACGGAATCATCCAATAATACTGTAAAAAAGATAATCAGAACCCCTATTAAGGATATATAAAGTGTCTGACCTATTTCCTTTAATCTTGATTTTCGATAGATGTGGTTATAGGTGCCAGTAATGACATACAACATCAACCAAAATAATGGAACGAATATGATTGCATAATCCAATTTTGGATCGTGAATAAACTGCTTTAATTCGTAAAAATGAAATGATTCGATATACACTTTTCGATAAGTATAAAATAATGTCCAAGCAAGGATAGCTGCAAATAAATCAACTATTAAATACTTAATCGTTTGTAGCAGTTTATTCATCTCAAAATCTACTTGGTAGCTGACCCTTTTAGTTTATCTATGCTATTATTCACGGCTTTCATATTCATTCGATTATTGATAAATCAATTTCAAGTTGTCAAAATAAATTTCGCTGCTCGTTAATCCATCTTCCAAATAGGCAGCAATGAATATATTAAACCCATAAGCATTTGGATAGGATGCGCATACCGATGTAAGGTCAACATAAATCTTATTCCAAGTTGATGAAGGCCTGACTTCTAAAACAGTGTCCTCGCCCATTATTACTCCTGACATGTGTGGGATAACACCAACCCTGATTGTATTTGTCCCCTTGTAATTCATTTCTAAATAAACCGAATTTCCATTAGTAGGAAGGGCAAAATTATAAATAGATTCACATTCAAAGTAGGGAGTGGTAGTGTTCATGATCGCATAAGCATATTGCTTTTCAAAGCCATTGATGCTATCTTTACGGATGCTATCGGTGGAGCCCGGGGCAATTTGCATGGACATTCCTGTTCCGTCAAAATCCTCCAACCAGATAAAATTGGAGCCGGAATAATAACTTACCACCGGCTTGATGGTGGTGGTGGTTTGAGGCGAAAGATTTGCTGTTGTAGAATAGAACTGATAAAAGGGATAGGAACCTCTTGTGCTGGATATTCCATTGATGAAAATACCCGCTTTGACATCTATCTGGTGAGAGCCTGTAGCTAAAACCGGAAAGGTACAAGGTAATTGATAAACACCCTGGATTTTTCCATCTACATAAACCCAGGCGTCCTTAATTTTATGAGAATTGCTGCCTTCTTTAGAGCTAGTGGTCAAGCCAATAGAATCGATATGGATATAAGACGGTATGTCGGCAGGCGGTTCGAAGAGGGAGCAAGAACCGAGCAACAGTATCGGAAGAAACAATAAAATGAAACGAAGCGAAAAGGGTATTTTAGTCATGATTCAATAGTCGTTTCAACGAAGAAATTTCATTTTAATTGTTTTTAACATATCTTATGTTGCTTTCCAAATTTTTCAATGATTCGTGTTTTTGTCTATCAACTGCGAAGCCGAAGGATTTCATTGATCTTGTTGGCAATGTTCAGTGCCTCATAGCCGGCTTCTATGGTAACTGGAGTGGGGGTATCATTCTCGATGGCGGAGGCAAACTGTTCCAATTCGGATTTGATGGCATTGCTCAAAATGATTGGTGGGGTGATGAACTGGAGGATATTTCCGTCTTGTCCCGATGCCAGTTCCATGGCGAAAGCTTTTCCTTCCATTGGGCTTCCTGCCGCTTTGTGGCGGATGATTTGGGTGGTCTTGTTCAGGAAATCGATGTTGATATACGAATCGTTTTGAAAGATTACCGTTTCGCGGACATTCTTCATGGCGATGCGGCTTGCCGACAGGTTGGCTACGGCTCCATTTGCAAATTCGAGGCGGGCATTTATCATGTCGGCGGTTTTGCCGATGACGGCTGCACCGACGGAACTGACCCGTTTTACCGGCGATTTTATCAGACTAAGTATGATGTCGATGTCGTGAATCATGACATCAACGGCTACGGAAACATCCATTCCACGAGGGTTGTAGTTGGCCAACCGTTTGGTTTCGATGAACATGGGATGGGAGATGAACGGCAAGGCGGCGATGAATGCCGGATTGAACCGTTCTACATGGCCTATCTGCACTTTCACGTTGGCTTCTTCGGCTAGGGAAACAAGGGTTTTGGCTTCTTTGGTGGAGTAGGTTATGGGCTTTTCTATGAACACATGTTTGCTCATCCTCAAGCTTTTTGAGGCGTATTCGAAGTGCGATAGGGCAGGGGTGACGATGTCGATGGCATCAACCTGATCGGCCAGTTCCTGGAACGATGAAAAGCGTTTGACCCCCAACTCGCGAACGGCAAATTCAGAGTTTTCATCGTCATGGTCATAGAATCCCACCAGTTCGAATTGAGGCAATTCCTTGATGAGTTTCAAGTGTATTTTCCCGAGGTGGCCGACTCCTATTATTCCTATTCGCAGCATATTTTTTGGTTAGGCCGGCAAAAATACGATTTTTTTGATGCTGTCATTATAAGCTATCGTACTTTATGTGATTATGCTTGGAGCCTATGGTTCCTTCTCGTATCATGATGCGTCCCGCTATCCGCTGTAGCCGCTGCCAGCCCAAAACCGATACAAAGCAGCGGGCTGCCGCTACTATCGGGGCTATGCTTTGACGGCAGGTAGCTTCGAACAAGCTTTCAGTATAAAGGTTCTTTATCCACTTAGACGAAGTTCAAGACTTTTTTATTCCATTTCCTGTTTTTTTGTAAATGGTTTTTGATAAAAACCATTTGATGCCGATGAAAAACCATTTGGTTTTTATCAATATCCATTTGGTTTTCGTCAATATCCGTTTGGTTTTTATCAAAATACAAATGGTTTTTAACAATATCCATTTGAATTTTGTTAATATCCATTTGGATTTCATGAATATCCATTTGGTTTTTCTGAATATCCATTTGGTTTTTCATCGGCATCAAATGGTATTTATCAAAATCCATTTGCTTTTTACCTTGTAAAACACCTTTTTTACCTTGAAAACACCTCCTTCCGCCAAATTTAGGATGGTGGAATAGTTAAAAAAAAGGTGTATCCATCGAAATAAGCTGTGTCTTCTTGGGCGAGGGAGTGTAGTGGCGCCGAAGGCGGTTCTTTGCCGCCTTTGTCTTGCGTTTGTTGGTGGCGGCAAAAACGGAGCGATAGCGACCCACGCAACACCCCGACCTCTTTTAGCTGCCTTTTTTCCCTTGGCAGCTAAAAGGGGGCGCCCCCAAAAGAGAATTATAAATTAGGAATTATGAATTATAAATGGAGAAATGGAGGAGGGTGGAGGCGATAGTCCAATCTTTAATCTAAATTCGCGGCCAACAAAATGACAATGAAAGACGATTACAAGCATAAGGGTTTACGGCGGCAATTGGGGGAAGGCCTTCGGCAGAAAGGGATAACGAATGAGGCGGTTTTGAAGGCGATAGATGCCGTGCCGAGGCATTTGTTCATGGATGCGGCTTTTTTGGAATTTGCTTACAAGGATACGGCGTTTCCAATAGGTGCGGGGCAAACGATTTCGCAGCCTTATACAGTGGCTTTCCAGACGGATTTGCTGGATTTGAAGCGTGGCGACAAGGTGCTGGAGATAGGGACGGGCTCGGGCTATCAGACGGCTGTGCTGATGGAAATGGGGGTTAAGGTTTTTACCATAGAACGGCAGAAATTGCTGTATGACAAGACGAAAAACTTGCTGCCGCAGCTGGGCTATGCTCCCAAGTTCTTTTATGGCGATGGCTATAAGGGCTTGCCGAATTATGCGCCTTTCGACAAGGTGCTTGTGACGGCAGGAGCGCCTTTTGTTCCGGAGGCCTTGAAGGAACAGCTTAAGGTGGGCGGCATAATGGTGATTCCGGTAGGCAGCGGGGATGTGCAGATGATGACGGTGCTTCAGAAAACATCGGAATCGGGTTTCGAAACCACCGAATTGAAGCAGTTTCGGTTTGTGCCACTTCTGGAGGATAAACAGTGGTAAGCAGCATCTGAATAATGTCGTCGAAAAGGGATACGTTTTCGGTTTTAAAGAATCGGGATTTCAGGCTGTTCATCACCGGACGGTTGGTGATGACCATCGCCACACAAATACAGTCTGTGATAGTGGGCTGGCAGTTGTTCAAGCTCACCGGCGATCCACTTTCTTTGGGGTTCATCGGCTTGGCAGAGGCCTTGCCGTTTTTTGTGGTGGCGCTATATGCTGGCCATGTGGCAGATATCATCAGCAGAAGAAAAATCATTTTGTTCTGTGTTTCCATATTGTTTTTCTGTGGCCTGGCATTGACTTATTTTTCTATGGATTTGAATGCAGATTTATTGGTTAATACTCGGCTTCCAATCTATTTCATCATCGGCATTACCGGATTGGCCAGGGGATTCATCACGCCTGCAAATTTTGCCTTCATGCCACAACTGATTGAACGAAAGGATTATTCAAAAGCCATCTCCTGGAGTTCTACGGCATGGCAAACTGGAGCCGTTGCAGGTCCGGCCATGAGCGGAATCATCTTTGGGCTTAGCTGTTTCAGTACCACCTACCTTATTGTGTCGGGATTGATATTGCTTTCGTTCGTATTGTACCTTTTGATACCGTCTAGGCCTGTTCCACTGCACAATCGGGATATTGGAATGAAGGTAAAGATTCTTGAAGGGTTGCAGTTTGTGTTCAGCAATCAAATAATCTTGGGAGCATTGTGTCTGGATTTATTCGCTGTGTTGTTTGGTGGTGCCGTGGCTTTGTTGCCGGTTTTCGCAAAGGAAATATTGAATGTCGGTGCAGAAGGTTTAGGGATTTTAAGGGCAGCGCCAGCCATAGGAGCCATCGTAATGGCAATATTTCTGGCGTATAGACCGATGCAACAAAACGCAGGCAAGAAATTATTGTGGAGTGTTGCCGGATTTGGTGCCTGCATGATATCGTTTGCCTTGTCAAAGAATTTCATCCTGTCGTTTTCCCTATTGCTATTGAGTGGAATCTTCGATAGTGTGAGCATCATCATTCGCAGCACGCTGATACATACCTTGACGCCTGAAAACATGAAGGGCAGGGTGTCGGCAGTAAACAGTATTTTCATTGGGTCATCGAATGAAATAGGAGCGTTTGAATCGGGTGTAGCAGCAAAACTCATGAATACGATTCCATCCGTCATCTTTGGTGGCTGCATGACAATTTTAGTGGTACTAATTACTGCCACCAAAGCCAAGAAATTATTTCATCTTAACCTTTCAGATAAGGAATGATCAGTTTTTCCTCTTGCCAGTGGCGAGTTTCTTAATCTCGTTAAGCTTCATCAAAGCTTCCACAGGAGTTAGGGTATTGATGTCAATGCTCAAGATCTCTTCCCTTATCTGTTCAAGCAATGGATCATCGAGTTGAAAGAAACTTAATTGAAGATTGTCATTGATTATCTTGGGTTGAGCATTCATCTCGGGGTTACTTCTATTCTTTTCCAGTTGCAGTAAAATATCTTCTGCGCGCTTCAATACCTTATTGGGAATACCGGCCATCTTGGCCACATGAATACCAAAACTGTGTTCGCTTCCACCGGCAACAAGTTTCCGCATGAATAGAACTTTATTATCTATCTCTTTCACGGATACATTGAAGTTCTTTATGCGTGGCAATGTTTGCGCCATCTCATTGAGTTCGTGATAGTGTGTGGCGAACAATGTTTTAGCCTTTGCTGTAGGATGATTGTGTATGTATTCGGCAATGGCCCATGCAAGGCTAATGCCATCGTAGGTGCTGGTTCCTCTACCAATCTCATCAAGAAGAATGAGGCTACGTGGAGATATGTTATTAAGGATGCTGGCAGTCTCATTCATCTCAACCATAAAGGTACTCTCGCCAGAAGAGATGTTATCGGAGGCACCAACTCTTGTAAAGATCTTATCTATCAAACCAAGACTGACCGACGTGGCAGGAACAAAAGAACCCATTTGTGCCATCAATACAATCAAAGCGGTTTGTCGCAACAAGGCAGACTTACCTGACATGTTCGGTCCGGTAATGATGATGATTTGTTGCGTTTCGTTATCTAGATAGATATCATTGGCAATGTATGGTTCATCGGGTGGCAATTGCTTTTCAATCACCGGATGACGGCCGTTCTTTATATCCAGGATGTTGCCATCATTGATTTGTGGCCGGGTGTAATGATTGAGGACTGCAATGGTAGCAAACGACAACAGACAATCGAGCTTGGCTATCAAGATTGCATTCATCTGTATCGGTTGAATGTAATCGGATACGGCACGAACAAGATTATTGAACAGAATGGTCTCGAGACCTAGAATCTTCTCTTCGGCACCAAGGATTTTCTCCTCATAATGTTTCAGCTCTTCTGTGATGTAACGTTCGGCATTCACCAGTGTTTGCTTTCTGATCCAATCATTTGGCACCTTTTCCTTATGGGTATGCGTCACCTCAATATAATAACCGAAGACACCATTGAACCCAACCTTTAAGGAAGGAATTCCGGTACGTTCTATTTCGCGTTGCTGAATCTTCAAAAGATATTCTTTCCCTGACGTAGTTATCTCGCGCAACTCATCCAGTTCTTCTGAAACTCCTGCTGCAATGACGCTTCCTTTTTGCACCAATGGAGGCGGATCAGGCATCAATTCTTTGGTAATCCTTTCTCGCAGCACTTGACAAGTATTAAGCTGGTCGGCAATCTTTTTCAATTGGTTGTTATCTGATTCTTCACAGGCTTTCTTGATGGGAAGGATGGCATGCAGGGCCTTGTTCAGCTGCATCAGTTCACGTGGCGAAATGCGTTCCATGGCAGCCTTTGAGATCAGGCGTTCCAAGTCTCCGATGGGCTTGATGTTCTGTTTTATGACCTCCGCCAATTCGCTGTGATGAACAAAATGATTGACCACCTCCAGCCGTTCTTCAATAGGTTCTATTTCTTTCAATGGCATGATGATCCAACGTTTCAGGAGGCGGGCACCCATGGGCGAAATGGTCTTGTCCAACACATCAAACAATGTCTTGGCATTATCATTGGCAGAAAAAATAAGTTCCAGGTTACGTATCGTAAAGCGGTCGAGCCAAACAAACTTCTCCTCCTCCATCCGGGCTATCGACTTGATGTGATCCATCTTGTCGTGCTGCATGTCGGCGAGGTAATGAAGGGCAGCACCGGCAGCTATTATCGCCAAGTTCAGTTCCTCGATGCCAAAGCCTTTCAGCGACACCGTGCCGAATTGTTTCAGCAGCGTTTTCCGGGCATAGTCATCATTGAAAATCCATTCGTCGAGGCGATAAGTGTAGAACTTGTTGCCATGATTCTCCACAAATTCCTTGTTTCGGTTCTTCTGGAAGATGATTTCCGACGGCTGCAAACTCTGCAGCAGCTTGTCGATATATTGCGGCGTCCCTTCGGCCACAATGAATTCGCCGGTAGAGATATCCACAAACGCAATACCGCAGCGTTCCTTGTCGAAATGGATGGCAGCCAAGAAATTATTGCTCTTATGGTCCAGAATCTTGTCGTTGAAAGCCACACCGGGAGTCACCAATTCGGTGACGCCACGCTTCACGATCTTCTTCGTCAGCTTAGGGTCTTCGAGTTGGTCGCAGATAGCCACCCTTTGTCCGGCACGCACCAGTTTGGGAAGGTAAGAATCCAGGGAATGATAAGGAAAACCAGCCAGTTCCACATTGGCCCTTTTGGTGAGGACGATGCCCAATATGGCTGAAGTCTTCACTGCATCTTCGCCGAAAGTCTCATAAAAATCGCCCACCCTGAACAGCAAAAGCGCATCAGGATATTTGGCCTTTATGGTGGCATATTGCCGCATGAGAGGCGTTTCAGAGAATTTTTCTTCCTTGGACATAGCGGCGAAATTATAAAAATGTGGAGTATGAGGCTCTTTTTCTTTTGAAGCCTATGTTTTCTTCTCGTATCATGGTGCGTCCCGCTATCCGCTGTAGCCGCTGCATCCCCAAACCCGAAACAAAGCAGCGGGCTGCCGCTACTATCGGGGCTATGCTTTGATGGCAGGTTGCTTCGAAGGAGCTTTTGGCAAGTAACGTGGTTTTGGCGAAAAGGCTTTGCCTTTTCGCCGCAACAAACCCAACAAATTTCCAAACCTGCCTAGAAGCCAAAGAACCTTGGTTTTAAGTGTAAACCACCTCCAGTTACGCCGTAATCGACTCCAGTTACGGAGAAATCGGCTTGGATTTCTGCGTAACCGACTCCAGTCGTGGCGTAACTGACTCCAGTCACGGCGTAACTGACTCCAGTCACGGCATAACTGACTCCAGTCACGGTGTAACTGACTCCAGTCACGGCGTAACCGACTCCAGTCACGGCGTAACCGACTCCAGTTACGCCGTAATCCAAACCGGTTAGG
>CAIWCG010000128.1 GCA_903911135.1 uncultured Bacteroidota bacterium | reverse complement strand
GCAGCGGCTATAGCGGATAGCGGGACTGGCCATGATACGAGTGGAGGATGTAGGCTCCATTTAGAAATTATAAATTGTGAATTATAGATTATAAATGAAGGGGAGGGAGTGGGTAGGCTTGGCGGGCATTAAAAGTGATAGGAGATGCCTGTGCCGATGGCCATTCCGCCGCCAGTAAGATTCATTTTGAATGTGGCAAAATCATTTTTATAATCGATGTTGGCATAGTTGAATTTGGCGAATCGAAGGCTTGCCAAAAGTCCGAGTCTTCGGCCGAACATGAAGCGAGATTCGAAATGGAGGTCGGACATGCTGCCTCCACCTGATACCGTGGTGTTGAGGAAATCGTTTCTGTCGTATTTGAAGCTGGAAGCTGCGAGGGTGATGCCGCCATAGAAATCTATGTGTTCGGTTCGGAGGAAATGGAAGTTTCCGAAGATGGCGAATTCGCTGCTGCTGGCCTTGGGTTTTGTTTTGGTGAGGCTGTCGATGGCAGTAAAGTAGTTGTTTGAGATGAGTTTTGCTCCGATGCCTATCCTGTTTCCGATACCATATTCGAAGCTTAGTGGCACGATGATGCTTGCGGCATGGTCATTCAAAACAACGGCATTATTGAAGGCGGAAGATTGGGTGTTATACACTGCGAAACCGAAACCGAGGTCGAGATAGATGGAGTTTTTTTGGAAACATTGTGCCTGGAGATTGTTTAATGACCAAGCAAGACAGATGATGGCGAGAAGGAGGTTTTTGTTTTTCATGTCAGTATATTATTTAGAGTTTTAATCATTTTCGTTGGATGTATTGCCTTTGGAAATCATTTCGCGGAGGTTTGGCCTAAGGCGGCTTTTATAAACGGCATGAGCATCGGGTTTCAGTTTTCCTTTGCGCATCTTCCGTTGGTCTTCGATGGGAAGGTGAACGATCTTTTGGCATTCGGGAGAGCAGCATCCGTCCATCTTTTCGGCACAGGCTTCGCATTGGATGAAGAGCAGATGGCAATCGTCGTTGGCACAGTTTACATGACGGTCGGATTTGTTTCCGCATTGATGGCAAACACTGATGATTTCATCGCTGATGCGTTCTCCCATGCGTTCATCAAAAACAAAGTTCTTGCCGATGAATTTATTTTCCAAGCCTTCCGCCTTAACCTGTCGGGCATAGTCTATGATGCCGCCATACAGTTGATTGACATCCTTGAAACCTTGGTGCTTGAAGTAGGCGCTGGCCTTTTCACACCGAATTCCACCGGTGCAATAGAGTACCAGTTTCTTGTCTTTTTGGTCTTTGATGAGATCGAGCACTATAGGAAGTTCCTGTTTGAAGGTATCGGCATCAGGGCAGATGGCCCCATCGAAGTGACCTACCTCGCTTTCGTAATGGTTGCGCATATCAACAAGAATTGCGTTGGGGTCCTTTATGGCTTCGTTGAATTCTTTTGCAGAAAGGTGTTTGCCTACATCGGTAACATCGAAGGTATCATCCTTCAAGCCATCGGCAACAATCTTGTTCTTGACCTTGACGATAAGTTTGTAAAAGGATTTTCCATTATCTTCCACGGCAATCTTGAAAGGCACCTCATTGAAGTAATCATAAGCATATAATTGCTTTCTAAAAGCCTCGAAGTTATGCTCCGGCACACTTAGCTGTGCATTGACGCCTTCTTTGGCAAGGTAGATTCTGCCAAGCACTCCGAGTTCATTCCATTGATGGTATAAAGCATCCCTAAGTTCGTTAGGGTTTTCTATGATGACGTATCTATAAAACGAAAGCGTTATGCGTTTAAAGTCTTCAGCTTCGAGTTTCTTTTTTAGCTCTTGCTTACTTAACAGATTATATAAAAACATGGCAAAGGAAGATTAGTCGATTTTGGGATTCTTCTTCTTTTTCTTCCTATCACCAAGGCCAAGGATGCGTTTATACAATGGTTTAGATTGTTTTTGTTCTTCTTCATAATAGCCGTATCCATATCCGTATCCATAACCATAACCATATCCGTATCCGTAGCCAGAACCATAAGTATATCCATATTTGTATCCATAACCATACTTGGCATTGATACCGGTATCATTTAAAAGGATACTGATATTCTTGACTTTTCCATCAACATATAATGAATTGATGGTTCCCAAGTATTCTTTTCTGGTATAGCCTTCTCGAACAATATAAACATTGATGTCGGAGACCTTCATTAAAATCAAGGCATCAGCAACGATACCCAATGGTGGAGTATCAATAACGATATAATCATAAGTCTTTTTCAATTCATCTATTAAATGAACCAGTTCTGGTTTTGAAATCAACTCGGCAGGGTTTGGCGGAATAGGTCCTGCTGAAATAATGTCCAATGTATCAATAAAAGTCTTTTGGATAATTTCTTCAATCTTCGATTGCCCAATTAAGTAGGAACTTATACCTATGGAGTTATCCAGTTCAAAATCCTGAAACAATTTAGGCTTTCGTAAATCTATTCCGAGGATGATTACCTTATTGTTTTGAATGGCAAGAGAAGAAGCAAGGTTCAATGAACAAAATGATTTTCCTTCGCCACCTACAGATGAGGTTATAAGAATTACCTTTTTCAATTCATTGTTACTGAAAAATTGAAGGTTTGTTCTTACCGACCGAAATGCTTCGGCAATGGATGATTTTGGCTTTTGTAGAACTACCAAATTGTTGCTTTCTGTAAGGTGACCTATGACGCCAATAACAGGAATCTTAGTGGTGCTTTCCAATTCATCACGATTATGGATGGTGGTGGTGAAAAATGTTTTGATGATGATTATCATCACAGGAACCAATAATGCAAATAGCATGGTAAGAACTAAAACGATAGTCTTTTTTGGAGCAACAGGTCGTAGTACATCAGCGGTGGCATAGTCAAGAATCTTGTTGTTTGAAACAACAGTGTTTTTTGCAATCTGTGTTTCCGCTTTTTTCTGAAGAAGGAAAACGTAGATATTTTGGTTTACATCAAACTTTCGTTGAATTCCGGTAAGTTCTTTTTCTAATGCCGGCACCTTCTTGAAACCGGATTCATATTCGGCAATTTGTGTATCCTGACCTTTCAAAGCAACACGAAGTTTATTTCTGATAGTTTGAAGATTTTCAATCAATGTATTTTTTACATCTTCTATCTGACTATCTATCATGTTGATTGCAGGTGTTTTTACATTTGTTCCATAGGAAAGGCTACGTTTTTTAATTTGTAAATCCTGCAATCTTTCTACCAAGGATATCAAGCCAGCATCATCAGTTCCATAGGCTGCAGGTGCAAGATTTGCAAGATTTTTATTTTTTGTAACGTAATCGTAAATATAATCCAGAGATTTTAATTCGATGCTCATTTTGGCCCTATCCTCATCAAGAGCAGTTACCCTATCCAAAGCTGCCTGTTGTTCCGAATTCAAATCAACAATACCTTTTTGTTCCTTGAAATTCTGCAATTGATTTTCAACACTGCCTAATTGGTCATTGATATTTCCTAATTGTTCATCTACAAAGCGAAGGGTAAGGTCTGCTGTTTCTGTTTTATCTTTAATGTCTGCATTCAAATATGCTTGTCCCATTGCATTCAAGAAATCCTTTGCTCTATCAGACAAATGGTCCTCCATGGTCAATACTGCAATATTGGCATCCTTGTTCAAGGAAGCTACCGTTATTTCTGAAAGATAGTTGGAGATGTTGGTGTTGATGTCGTTTATGATGAACTTATACTTCTCTTCAGTAAACTTGACCGTATCCACCTTATTTATAGTAAATGAAAACTGTGGACAAACAATCTTTTCTCCGAATTTATGTATCTTGTCGTATTCAAAATTTGAAAGTTCAGGTTTATCAACATTAATAGTAAGTTCGAATGTGTTTTCATCGATAAGTTCAAGACTGAATTTACTATCCTGAATAGGATGTTTTACGGAATGGACCAAAACACGAAATGGGATGTCGTCTCCATATAATGGATTGGAGATGAAATTTCTGACAGAGAAATAAGATATACCCAAGTTCAATTTCCTAATGGCTTCTCCGATGATGGTTCGAGAAGAGATAATGCCGATTTCAGTGGATATGGTACTTGGACTTCCAAAAAAATCACCTGAAACGATATTTTGCAGCCCCTGTTGAGTTGGGTCTACTTGAGGCTGCTTGATAAGGATGCTGCAGGTGGCTTCATAAACCGGCAAGGTTACTTTTAAATAGATGAAACCGGCAAGTGTGAAAAACACAAACGAAATAAGGAAATAATGCCATTTCTGCTTGAATTTTCCAATCAGTGCCCTTACGTCTATTTCCTCATCTTGTTTTGATTGAGCAGGAAGATTACTTTCCATTTATTAATATTTCTTGCTTAAAATAAAACTTAAAAGAACGATTGCGGTGGTTGTTATCGACGTTACGATTGATATTGCTGGTGCCTCGGTAAGGAAGTTCTTTCGTTTTACTGGTTCAACATAAATCACATCCTCTGGATATACATAGGCAAACTCTGGACTTAATACCTGCCTGGTAGTTAAATCTATTGTATAAACCATTGGATTTTTGCCAACATTTCTTATCAATTTAATATTGGTCCGACGTCCATATGCGGTTAAATCTCCAGCTACGCCAAGGGCTTCAGGAAAAGTTATCTTTTCTTGGCTTACAAAATATTGCCCTGGTTTGTTCACCTCTCCTAATACGGTAAATTTAAAACTTAATAGCTTAACTGCTATGACAGGTTCTTGAATATAATTTTTCAATCGTCGGGTTAATGTGTCTTTCGCTTCTTTCAATGTTAAGCCCGCCAACTTTACTGACCCAATCATTGGAACATCAACAAATCCATCTGGATCAACTACGAAACCTCGTTCATATCCCGACCTTGGGTCTGCAGGAATTGGTCCTATAGGTGTAAAGTAGGCAATCGCTTCAGAATTGACAGTAAAAACGTTGATGGCTAAAATGGCACTTGGATAAATCCTTAATTCAAAAACATTATTGGCAGTATCTGTATTCTTCTTCACCGCAACAGAATCATTTCCCTGCTGGAAGTAAATGACTTGCCTGATTGGTGTGCATGAAAATAGCAAGGCCATCAGGAAAAAAGAAACTAAAAGAGCTTTGGACATGGTGGAGAATCGATTTTATATTAATTCGGGCTGCAAAAGTATTGAAATTTATTGGAACCCCAAAACGATGATCATGTCTTAGTTAGTACAATTGTGCAAATAAAAACTACGTAATACAGCCATTTATAAGCTAATTCATCATAAATGGATACTTCTAATTATATTAAGACAGTAATAGTCAATATTAATATGGTGTTAGAGCCTTTCATTCGCCTCATTGCAGTTTACAACCACGGGAGAAACACTCTCAAACATGGGAGAAACACGCTCAACCATGGGAGAAACACACTCAACCATGGGAGAAACACGCTCAACCATGGGAGAAACACGCTCAACCATGGGAGAAACACGCTCAACCATGGGAGAAATGCTCTCAACCATGGGAGAAACACGCTCAACCACGGGAGAAATACGCTCAACGATGGGAGAAACACTCGCAATTATGGGAGAAAATGCCCAACCAACCTTATTGTATTAGGCAAATCAATCATTACATTAATCTTGATTTATAATTTTATCGAGTAGAGTTTGAACTTGTCATTGCTCCATATCAATTGCGTTTTGTCAGGATTATTTTTAATGAAATCATCAGCATGTTCATTTCTCATTTCCGAATGTAAGAGGATATAATTTACACCAACCCTTTTGAATGTTTCCATTATTTTTCGAGCATCGGGATTGAAATAGCCATAGGTTTTCTTATCTGTATATAATGCCAAAGCTCGAGGCTTGACGAAAGCAATGACTGAATTGGAAGAACAGTTTTTATTGATGTAATTGAAGGCTTCGATACTTGATTTTTCTTGAGGACCATGCAAGGTTTCATTTTGATGCTTGATAATGTTCGTGATGCTTACTGAATAGGGAAGCAGTATGAATAATCCAAGCCCGAGAATGATTTTGTCTTTATAACGATTGATTTTAATGATGGATAAAGCGGCGGCCATATAATATAAGAGCAATGGAACTATCGGAAAAATGAACCGCATACCAGAATTGGTATCTGGATAAAGGAACAAAATGGCCATATATCCCACAACCAAGAATTCCAAGATACCGGGTTTCAAGCATTTTTTGATAAAGCCAATGATGGTTAAAGTCAGAACCGAATATTGGGTAAATATGGCCAAAAAGGGCAAGGTGCCTTGGCCCGACATGAAATAATAGCGATACATCATCACATAATACCCGAGTTTCATCCAGATAATATTTCCGATATTACCAATTGATATTGCCTTTAGATAATTATCTGTGGCATCCAATGGAATGTGAAACAACCAATTGATAAAAAAATAAATAAATAACGAGACAGCACAAATGATAACAACACCAAAACGGTTTGATTCACTCCTTGTAAAAAACAAAGCTTTCAACTCATTGATTATTATGGCCAATAAAATAACCATACCGATGGGTCTAATCAATGTAGCGCATCCTACCAAAATACTAGTTATGAAATAATGTTTTAATTTACCATTTATTGTTTTTTGATATTCGATTATTGATAAAATCAATGCTAATGTAAACGGAATATCAGACATTATTTCCATCTTGAAATTCAATGTAAATGGATTATAAATAAATATTAGGACTAATAGTATAGAGGTTAAATCGGTAAAGTAAGTTCTAAAGAATTTTAATAAAAAAAAGGAAGCGACGATTAATAATACTGATATCGATATGGAGAATGCATGGATGGTAATGCCGAAGAAATAAACCAATGGTGCCAACATCAATGGAAAACCTATGGATCTTGCTTGCATATCAACTCCAGGAGCATCTTTTTCAAATATAAATCCTGTTGCAGATTGAGGAATATGCTTTACAATGTTTATTGCCTGATGAATGTATTGAGCAAAATCATCACCCCAATCATGGCTATTGTTCATGTTAACGAATACCAAGGGTAAACATAGTAAAAATAATACTATATATATAGTGTTTCGGTTGGTTGTTAAGAAAGGCGGTTTAACTTTATCCATAAAATTACAAAATTACTTTTATTTATGGAATTGAGTTTCATTCTTCCTTTTTCCGGTTAATTACATAAAAATAATCATGGGGTTAAAAATATAATTTTGCATCCTGATGTTTTTTTCGCACCTCAATTTCAGCTTATTTTAAAGGACATTGAACCCTTTTTAAAACGTTAGGAAGTCACAATATTAATAGCTAGATGTAAAAAAAAATGCACGAAAGCATTGCCATTAGAAAAATATAATATATATTTGCCGTCCCAAAAATAAAAAGGGGCTCATAAATTTGATAAATAATTAACATCATGGGAGTAAGAAAAAGAGAATCCGCTGAAAGAAGAAAGGAACAGAAAAGTCAGATTGCCATTTCCACACTAAATAATTGCCCTACCTCACCGAGAAAGATGAGGATGGTAGCTGAATTAATACGTGGAAAAGAAGTAGATTTGGCTGTTTCAATATTAAAATTCAATCAAAAAGCACCTGCAAAAAGATTGGAAAAAGTATTGCTTTCAGCAATTAATAATTGGCAACAAAAGAACAAGGATGAACGAATAGAAGAGCATGAATTATTTGTAAAAACTGTATTTGTTGATAGTGCCCGACAATTAAAAAGATTGCGTCCTGCTCCACAAGGTCGAGGAAATAAGATTCGCAAGCGTTCAAATCATGTAACTATAGTATTGGCAAGTAAAAACGCGCCTGAGGTAGTTATTGAACAGGAGGAAGAAGATAATAATCAAGAAAATAATTAAGATAAATGGGACAAAAAGCACATCCAATCGGCAATAGATTGGGAATAATTAGAGGTTGGGACTCTAATTGGTACGGCGGAAGATTTTACGCTGATAAATTGATAGAAGATGAAAAGATAAGGTTGTATCTTATGGCTCGTCTTTCAAAGGGAGGCATAGCTAAAATTATTATTGAACGTACTTTGAAGCTTATAACAATTACTATAAATACTGCTCGGCCTGGTATTATTATTGGGAAAGGAGGACAAGAGGTTGATAAGTTAAAAGAAGAGCTAAAAAAAATTACAAAAAAAGATGTTCAAATAAACATCTTTGAGGTTAAAAGACCAGAAATGGATGCGCAATTGGTTAGCGAAGGAATAGCAAAACAATTGGAAGGTAGAATGTCTTTTAGACGCGTAATTAAAGGTGCAATTTCTTCAACTATGAGAATGGGTGCTGAGGGGATAAAAGTTATGATTGCTGGACGTTTAGGTGGGGCAGATATGGCTCGAACCGAACAATACAAAGAAGGCAGAACACCTCTTCATACGTTCCGTGCAGATATTGATTATGGAACTGCAGAAGCTCAAACAACATTTGGAAAGATTGGTGTTAAAGTATGGATTTGTAAAGGTGAAAAATTCGGTAAAGTGGATCTTGCACCAAATTTAGCTGCTAAGGATGCCAAAGGTGGAAATGAAAGAGGTGGAAGAGAAAGAGGAGGATTTGATAGAGGTGATAGAAGAGGTGGTGGAAAAGGAAGACCTGCCGGTGGTAGAGAAAGAGGCGAGAGAAGTAATGATAGTAGAGGTAGAGATTCAAGATAACTAATAATAATAAGTTAATTTTAATAATATGTTACAGCCTAAAAAAACCAAGTACAGGAAAATGCACAAGGGCAAAATGAAAGGTAATGCCAAAAGAGGAGACCAAATTAATTTTGGTTCTTATGGGTTGAAGTCTTTGGAGTCTGCTTGGATATCAAGTAAACAAATAGAAGCGGCAAGGGTTGCCGTTACAAGGTATATGAAAAGGGAAGGTCAAATTTGGATACGTATTTTCCCTGATAAACCTGTAACAAGAAAACCTGCTGAAGTTCGTATGGGAAAAGGAAAGGGAGCGCCTGAATTTTGGGTTGCAGTGGTGAAACCTGGTAGAATTATATTTGAAGCTGATGGTGTTCCTTTCGAAACAGCAAAGGAAGCCTTAAGATTGGCGGCTCAAAAATTATGTGTAAATACAAAAATGGTAATAAGAAGAGATTTAGTATATAACAATGAAAAGGCTTGAAATTGAAGAATTGTCAACGGATGAGATTCGTGAACGAATAACATCTGAGAAGTTTAATTACAATAAATTGAAATTAAACCATAAAATATCTCCGGTAGAGAAATCTTCGGATATAAAAAAAGCAAGAAAGATGGTTGCTAGATTAATAACTGTCTTAAAAGAGCGTGAAGCTAAGGCTTTGCAAGCTTAAGACTAATTAGAAATATAAGTATTATGGAAGAAATAGTAAGAAAAAGTAGAAAGCAACTTATTGGAAAGGTTGTGAGCAACAAGATGACCAAGTCTATTGTTGTTGCTGTTGAAAGACAAATCAAGCATCCTAAATATGGAAAGTTTATCAGAAAAACTTCTAAATTTATGGCTCATGATGAAGAAAATAAAGCCAATATCGGTGATATAGTTAGAATATTGGAAACCCGACCTTTGAGCAAGAACAAATGCTGGAGATTGGAAGAAGTTGTGGAAACCGTTAAATAATTAAGGATAATGATACAGCAGGAAAGTAGATTGTCAGTAGCTGACAACAGTGGTGCAAAAGAAGTTCTTTGCATTCGAGTTCTGGGCGGAACGAAAAAGAAATATGCCTCCATTGGCGATAAAATCATTGTTTCGGTGAAACATGCATTGCCATCAGGTAATATAAAGAAGGGTGCCGTTTCCAAGGCCGTAGTTGTTCGAGTAAAAAAGGAAGTTAGGCGTCAGGATGGATCTTACATCCGTTTTGATGATAACGCAGTGGTTTTACTTACCGCAACCGATGAGTTGAGAGGCACTCGTATCTTTGGCCCTGTAGCCAGAGAATTAAGGGAAAAACAATTCATGAAGATCGTTTCATTAGCCCCAGAGGTTATTTGATTCTTGAGGAAATTAACAATAAGCCGCCCTATTTTTATAGGGCGGCTTTTTTATTTTCAACCACTCATAACTCCCAATTCATACCTCATAACCATTTTAAGGAGCCTATGGTTTCTTCTCGTTCCATCTACGTCCCGCTATCCGCTGTAGCCGCTGCTCCCCAATACCGACACCAAGCAGCGGGCTGCCGCTACTATCGGGGCTAGTTTTGACGGCAGGTTGCCTCGAAACAACTTTCAATAAAATGGGGATAAGCACCTTTTGTTAAAACACCTACCCTGCAAAAATAAAGCCCATTACATCCAATGCAGAGGTTATAACATCCGACGTAATGGTCATTATGTCGAACGTAATGACCTTAGCGTCGGATGCAATGACCTTAGCGTCGAACGCAATCACCTTAGCGTCGGACGCAATGACCTTAGCGTCGGACGCTATGACCTTAGCGTCGGACGCAATGACCTTAGCGTCGGACGCTATAACCTTAGCGTCGGACGCTATAACCTTTATTTTTGACGTATTGGGCTCTATAAATCAATGTTTTAGTTGGGATTTTCATTCAGTTAGGAGAAAATCTGCTGTCGAAAGCCATTTCGAGGCAACCTGCCATAGAAGCCTAGCCCCGATAGTAGCGGCAGCCCGCTGCTTGGTGT
>CAIWCG010000127.1 GCA_903911135.1 uncultured Bacteroidota bacterium | reverse complement strand
TAAATGGATGCTGCGGAGGGTTAAATGGATGCTGCGGAGGGTTAAATGGATGGTGTCGAAAAAAAATCGTCATCGACTTTTATTGATTATCAATGCATAAATAATTGCTTAGCTAGCGGCGAAAAGGCAAAGCCTTTTCGCCGCAGCCACGTTACTCGCCAAAAGCCGCTTCGAAGCTACCTGCCGCCAAAACTAGCCCCGATAGTAGCGGCAGCCCGCTGCTTTGTTTCGGTAATGGGGATGCAGCGGCTACAGCGGATAGCGGGACGCACCTTGATACGAGAAGAAACCATAGGCTCCTTAAAAGAATTAGGAATTAGAAATTAGGAGGGAGGAGGGGGAGGAATCAGATGCCTGTATAGTTGTATGGGGTGATGGTTTTCAGCAATTCCTTGAGGGTGGGGTCTACCTGCAGGGCGTCTATGAAGGCATGGATTTCGGCCTTGCCGATGGATTTGTTTGTGCGTGAAAGTTTTTTCAGCTCCTCGTAAGGCGAAGGATATCCGTGCTTGCGCAATACCGTTTGGATGGCTTCCGTCACTACCGCCCAGTTGTTTTCCAGGTCTCGGTTGATGGCATCTTGGTTGAGTTGCAGCTTGTTCAGCCCTTTCACCAAGGACTTGAACGCTATCAAGGTATGGGCTATCGGCACCCCAATGTTCCTCAACACGGTGGAATCGGTCAAATCGCGCTGCAACCTGGAGATGGGCAGCTTGTTCGAAAAATGCTCGAAAAGGGCGTTGGCAACACCCAGATTGCCTTCCGAGTTTTCGAAATCTATCGGGTTCACCTTGTGCGGCATGGCCGAAGAACCTACCTCGCCCTCCTTGATGACTTGCTTGAAATAATCGGAGGAAATATACATCCAGATGTCCCGGTTCAGGTCTATCAAGATGGTGTTGATGCGCTTCATGTTGTCGAACAAGGCAGCCAGATGGTCGTAGGGTTCTATCTGGGTGGTAATCTGCGTTCGGCTAAGGCCCAAGATGTCATTTACGAAATGGTTGCCGAAAGTCACCCAGTTCACTTCGGGATAGGCAATATGGTGGGCATTGAAATTGCCTGTGGCTCCACCAAACTTGGAAGAAAAAGGAATAGTATGGAGACTTTGCTGCTGCCCTTTCAGGCGTTCCACAAACACCATCAACTCCTTTCCAAGACGAGTGGGAGAGGCAGGTTGGCCATGTGTTCTGGCCAACATAGGAATGGCTTTCCAGTCGTCAGCCAGCTTCGACAAGAGGTCTATGGACTGGTTCAAATGCTTGTTGTAAACATCGCGAATGGCTTCTTTCAATGACAGTGGCACGGCGGTATTGTTGATGTCCTGTGATGTCAACCCGAAGTGGATGAATTCCTTGAAATCGCCCAGGTTCAGCTTAGTGAATTCCTCTTTCAGGAAATATTCTACAGCCTTTACATCATGGTTGGTGGTCTTTTCCAAGTCCTTTATTCGTTGGGCATCGGTGGTATTAAAATCAACATAAATCTTTCTCAAGGCAGGAAACGAGGCCTTGTCGAAAGCCTTCAGTTCATTCAAAGGGAGATTAACCAAAGCGATGAAATATTCTATCTCCACCTGCACCCTATACTTTATCAAGGCCTCCTCCGAAAAGTAGTTTGCCAAGTCGTTGGTCTGTTTGCGATACCTGCCATCCACCGGCGATATGGCATTCAATTCATTCAATTCCATATATTCATTGTTTGATAAGGGCGTAAAATTAATTAAAGTATCGGCTAACTGGTATAAACTTAAAAACCCGCAATGGTTTCAAGCATTGCGGGTTTGTATTGTTAAACTTATTTATCAATCTCTTTTAGGATCGGAGGATTTGAATTGCATGAAGGTTGGTTTGCTGTCAGCCTTAGTGCTGTCTTTCTTGCAACAATCCTTCTTTATTTCATGTTCGTGGGTACAACCGGCCTTGGTGCAGGTACTTGCGTCATGGTCGTGATGATGATGAGACTCTGCCTCAGTAGCCGTTGTTTCCTTTTTTGGATTATCGCCGGCATCTTCCTTCATCGTAACCTTCGTCTCAGATGGAGGTGAAAGTACAGATGCCTGCGTTTGCCCAAAAGAAGACATCACCATAGCAAAGCATCCGAATGAAATTAGTAATAAGATTTTCTTCATGTTTTTTTTGTTTTGGTAGTTATTGTTATTTATTTTGAGCGACAAAACTATGTAAATTTATTTTATTTTCCAAATAAATCTTAACTATTTTGAAAATAAATAAGCTAATTCAACTGAAACTTATTAACAATTCCACCTTTATTTTGGTCGATTAAAACCAATAGAAGAACTTATAACCCATCTACCATCCTATAGCCGCTCCCATGAACATTTATAATGTCCAAGGTTGGATCCTGTTTCAAAATCTTCCTAAGTTTGGTGATGTAAACATCCATGCTTCGTCCTGCAAAATAGTCATCTCTGCCCCAAACTGACTTCAAGGCCTTATCCCGTGTCAAAACATCATTCAGGTTCATGACAAATAGGCGAAAAAGGTCCGCTTCTTTGGGAGATAGCTTCTGTTGCTGGCCATCAATGGTCAAAATTCTCAATTTATAATTCAAATGAAACTTCCCCACCACAAAATCATTCTGCGCCTTTTGGGTTGAGGTTTCATCAATAGAACGTTTCAAGATAACCTTAATCTTCGCCAACAATACTTCCGAGTCGAACGGCTTGGTAATATAATCATCAGCACCCAATTTGAACCCTTTCAGCATATCTTCCCTCATGGTTTTGGCCGTGAGGAAAATAATAGGTACATCAGGATTCAATTGTCTGATCTCAAATGCTACCGTGAAGCCATCTTTCTTAGGCATCATCACATCGAGAATGCATAAATCATAAGTTTTGCTTTGAAAGGAATCAACACCTTCCTGACCATCGCTGCAAAGGTGCACATGATAGTCGTTTAACTCCAGATAGTTCTTTAAAACTGTTCCAAAGTTGCGATCGTCTTCTACTAATAAAATTTTCATTGCTATTGTTTTGTTATGGTTAATAATTTATTGTTTAAAAGGAAGGAATAGTTCAAAGATGCTTCCCTTGAATGGTTCACTTTTTACCGTTATCGTGCCTTGATGCGCCTCTACCAGCTCCTTTACATAACTTAACCCCAGTCCAAAACCCTTTACGTCATGCAAATTGCCAGTAGGAACCCTATAAAACTTCTCGAATATCCTTTTTTGTGCATCTTTTTTCATTCCTATGCCCTTATCCGCCACCGAAATATAAATGCCTTTGTCATCATTCCACGTGGAAACCTTGATTTCAGGTCTATCAGGCGAATACTTGTTCGCATTATCCAATAGGTTGAATATGATGTTCGAAATATGCACCGAATCCGCCTCTATTATCGCATTCTTGGCGGTCAGATTTTCCGCTATCAGCCCATTCTTCTGCTCAACCTGAAGATTGATGTTCCTAACTGCATTATTGATGACAAGATGCATGTCCACTTCCTCAAAATTCAACTTGTATTCCCCCTTATCCAGCATGGCCATCTTAAGCACCTGCTCCACTTGCAGGTTCATCCGGTTATTTTCCTCCTTGATGATGTTGGTAAAATAATGCAGCTTCTCCTTGTTCTCAAAAACCTTCGGATTATTTATCGAATCCACCGACAAAGAAATAGTCGCTATGGGTGTTTTGAATTCGTGTGTCATGTTATTGATAAAATCGGTTTTAATGTCGGATAATTTTTTCTGTCGGAATATGATTATGATCGTGTAAGTGAATGCAAAGATAATAATTAATGTGAAAACAATAGACAACAGCAACATTCCCCAGAGTCTTCTGATGACCCAAGTCTTGCTGCCGGGGAAATATAGCACCAACTTATCCGGATGCACGAAGATGTCGTTCGGGAAAAGCTGTATCTTATAATTCGACTTCAACAAATTCTTGTCGTTCTTGGGCGCTTGCGCCAGCAGCACCTTATGGTCCGACGTATTGACGATACCATATACGAAATCTGCATGGATGTTATGGTTCGCCAGCTCCGATTTGATCATGTTTTCCATCACCTCGGGGTGAATCCGCTGCATGATGTTGTCATCGCTGTGCAAAAACTCCGTTGCCATCTTCTGCATCACCTCGCTCACCTGGTTCATCTTCGAATTCATCATGTTCATGCTCTGTTTCAGGTAAAATTGAACCGAATCGTTGATGGTATGAATCATCATCTTCTTCTTTGCGCTCATTTCGCCCACTATGTTCGACGATACGTCCACCCTTTTCTGGGCTATGCGCAGCGGATTCTTCCGCAAACTGAAGTTTATCTCCGAATCGTTGATGCCGATATCAGGCACCATCATGCCATCGAAGAAAGGCTCGATGATACCAGAAAAAGCCTTGTCCTTTTCATCCTCATCCTGGTCATTATCAAGGCCCGATGGGCTGATTTGTTTCGTTATGGCCTCAAAAGCCTCCTGCGTCTCCAGTTTAGTCACCACGGCATTCATGGCATCATTCACTTTTCCGACAAATTGCTCATGGCGAATCTTTAATGCAGTATCAATCCAGTATATCTGCACAAGTATTACCCCTATGAGGGCAAAACTCATCAGAATGATGATGGCATATATCTTATTCCTTAACATGACCACGCAAAAATAGGACTTTCAAACATCATTAATGATTATTTAACTCATCATTAACCAAAATTAAAGAGTCTTTAACCCATCTGGCCTCTTTTAGGTATTAATTTTGCAACGCTAAAATTATAAAAGTCTTTCTGAAATAGTTTTAAAGAGTTTTGGTTTAAGTAATGTTTTTTGGTGGAGCCTACCGCGTGAGTGGTAGGCTTCATTTTTTTTGGTGGCTATATATATATGCATGAAATAAATAGTGATGTCACGCAGAATGTTATCTTTGCATCGATATATAAAAATAATAACCTTAAAAAAAACTGAAATGGAAATCGATTTACCAACAACAACAACAGGAAGAATTACCCTAAGCAAGGCCATAAAGGAAAAAGTGACCACCGATGGCGTAGGTGGCGAGTGTGCCAAGTTCATCATTGCCCAAAGTATTGATGTGGATGCCGATGTAACCAATGCAGAGGCGGCTCTGGTGCACGAAATAGCGAGCGCAAAGCTGTTCCGATTGGGCGAAAAGAACAATGCCGAGGCCCATGTGGTGTTCGACAAGATAAATACCGTGTCGAGAGCCATTTCTCAAGAATTGAAAAACCTTAATGCCCCAAATTATATCAATGGAAACGACTGGGGATTCGATTTCAGCGCTAGTGGAGCGGCACATTTCCCTACCACACAGGCCGATCAGATAACTTTGTTTCAAGCCATAAACACGCATTACCTCACCTTTGCGGCAGGCACGGCTTCGATAGAGCCCTTGCTGGTGGAGCGTGGCTGGGTGATGGCGACATTGACCACCCAACTGACTGGTGCGGTGACGCAGAAGAACGATTCGAAGCAAAATTTCAGAGATTCGGAAAGCGAGACAGCGGCAAGAAACGAGGACATGTCGATTCCGGAGATCAACATTCATAAATTCGCCAATTTTCTGCACAGTCGCCACCAGGATGACGCCAGAACATTGGGCGATTATGGTTTTGACACCTCCGATGCGCCATCAAAAGAGAGAGACCAGATAAGTACCATAGATATGGCGAGCGAAAAGATATTACACCATATTGTTCTTAACAGCATCATGACAAGCATGGTAGATTTTGACCTGATGGTATATAAGGGACAGACTACCGACTCCCCTGGCGAGAAGCTTCCTGCCTATGGCGAACTGGTGATGGGCAAAGGCCACAGCGCTTGTGTTGTAGTTAGCTTAAATCCTTTAAAAGACGGGATAGTTAAGGTAGTTGTCTATAAATAAACGACTGTTTTAGCCACCTTTGTGTCCAAAATTTGGAGGTTAATGTCCAAAATAAGAAGACAAATGTCCAATTATTCATTGAAGATGTCCAAAATAATTTGCCATATGTCCAAAATTTTCACCCTTATGTCCAAATCTAACGACTTGATTGTCAAAAATCTGATCTCATTACCCCAAATCTCGATGCTTATCATTAATGAAAAGGCTTGACAATAGTATTTTTTGAACTTCGTTTATAAGTTTTGATGATGATTGGCAAAAAATGAAACGATACGCTATATATTATATATGATAGTCTCAAAAAAGGCAAAACTAAGGCTGCTATATGCCGGCATGGCGTTGCTGGGAGTGTATTTTCTGTTTTCATTGTTCGAGATTTACAATATTTCGGCCTTGTATAAGGACCAAGTGGAGATGGCGGCCTCCTTAATCCCCGATACGGTGACGATAAAATACACGTTTTTTTTGATTGATAATGCCTCGAGGCTCACTTCCTTCATCAATTTTTTTCAATACAGTGCCTTTACCTCGCCCATATTGATGATATGGTTGGCCCTGCAGGCGAAAAAATCAAGAAAGAATTGAAGCAGGCGTAGATTTTATAAATCGTTGATGATTTTCAATGAATTATTCTATCTTTATAGTGCCCTTTTGGCCCATAAAGATAGCATCATGGGGGTTATCAATAGCGGGATATTTATTAACTTTGCGACATGATAGCGATAGAAGATACCTTGGTCTCGGAAGACCTGTTGGAGCGCAAGTTTGTGTGCGATTTGAACAAATGCAAGGGCGAATGTTGCATTGCAGGAGATGTGGGTGCGCCTTTGGATGCGGATGAACTGCCTGTATTGACAAAAATTTACAATAAAGTGAAGCCCTATATGTCCTCCAGAGGAATAAAAGAGGTGGAAAAGCATGGATTATACATTCTTGATGGCGGCGATGAGTATTCTACGCCTTTGGTTCAGGGCAAGGAGTGCGCTTATGTTTATTTTGAGAACGAGATAGCCTTTTGTGCGATAGAAAAAGCCTATAAGGAGGGAAAAATTGATTTCAAGAAACCTATTTCTTGCCATTTATATCCAGTTCGCATCACCAAACACAAGGGTTATGAGGCTGTGAACTACGATAAATGGGATATCTGCAACCCGGCTTGCAAGAATGGGAAGAAACTGGGCGTACCGGTGTATGTTTTTCTCCAAGAAAGCCTGACACGCAAGTATGGCGAGGGTTGGTATAAGCAATTGACGCTGGTGGCTGCCGAATTGGAGGGCCTGGAAGATTAGTTTTGGCCATAATCAAATTCTTTTCCAAACCAAGATTTAGGGAAGAAAAAGTTACTAACATGGCCTGGTGAGAATTTTGAGGCTATGGGTCACTATTTGTTTGGTAATGGGTTTTAAATTTACAAGGTCAAACGAATAAATATTTATCAACATCAGAAAAATGGAGTGTGTTCAAAACTTTAAGGCAATGTTAAGAAAAAATGATTGCAAAGAAGGAAAAAAAAATGAATTTTTGCCTCCCCAAAAAACTTTCGAAAACACAAAAACACCTACTAAGACTAAAATAAAAGATATAAACATATGAAAAAAGAAGTATTACTGGAAGAAAATAATGAGCGTTTTGTGCTCTTTCCGATAAACTACCCAAAGATTTGGGAGATGTACAAGAAACATGAGGCGAGTTTCTGGACTGCGGAGGAAATAGACCTGTCGCAAGACCAAAAAGATTGGGATAGGATGAATGATGGTGAGCGTTATTTCATCACTAACGTGTTGGCTTTCTTTGCTGCCAGCGATGGTATAGTGAATGAGAACCTGGCTGTCAATTTCATGAAAGAAGTTCAGTTGCCGGAGGCCCGTTGTTTCTATGGATTTCAAATCATGATGGAGAATATCCACTCGGAGACGTATTCGTTGTTGATTGATACATATATCAAGGATACGGCGGAGAAAAACCGCCTGTTTAACGCAATAGAAACGGTGCCATGTGTGAAGAAAAAGGCGGAATGGGCTATGCGTTGGATAAGCAAGGGGAGTTTTGCGGAAAGATTGATTGCATTTGCAGCCGTAGAGGGGATTTTCTTCTCTGGCAGTTTCTGTTCTATCTTCTGGTTGAAGAAAAGAGGACTGATGCCTGGCTTGAGTTTCTCGAACGAACTCATTTCTCGTGATGAAGGTTTGCATTGCGACTTTGCCTGTTTGCTTTATGGCATGCTGGAGAACAAATTGGACAAGGAAATAGTTGTGGAGATGATAAGGGATGCGGTAAACATTGAACAAGAATTCGTTTCTACCGCCTTACCTGTTGATTTGATTGGGATGAATTCCAAGATGATGTCGCAATACATTGAATTTGTGGCTGATAGGTTGTTGGTTGCCTTGGGACAGAAGAAAATATACAATGCTTCTAATCCTTTCGACTTCATGGAACTTATATCCTTGCAGGGCAAGACCAATTTCTTCGAGAAACGTGTCGGTGAATACCAAAAGGCTGGTGTAATGTCCACCAAAGACCAGAACGTATTCAAGATGGACGAGGATTTCTAAGCATCAAAATACAACATCCACTAACGAAAATCAAATATCATGTATGTAATTAAAAGAGACGGCAAGAGTGAGTCCGTCAAATTCGATAAAGTGACAGCTCGGATTCAGAAGTTATGCTATGGCTTGAATCCTGAACATGTAGAACCGTTAAGCGTTGCCCAAAAGGTCATTGAAGGAATCTATGATGGGGTTTCAACCTCTGATTTGGATAACCTTGCAGCAGAAATTGCGGCATCATTAACCACCAAGCATCCCGATTATGCACTGTTGGCATCAAGAATTGCCATAAGCAACCTTCATAAGAATACCAAGAAGTCCTTCTCTGAAACAATGAAGGAGATGTATCTATACATTGATCAAAAGACTGGCAAGAAGGCCCCTATGCTTTCTGATGAAGTATATGCAATCATCGAAAAGAATGCGGAGCTGCTTGATAGTACCATCATCTATGATCGCGATTTCGGTTATGATTACTTCGGTTTCAAGACTTTGGAGAAATCCTACCTGTTAAGGGTGGATGGAAAGGTGGCAGAGCGTCCTCAACACATGTTGATGCGCGTTGCAATCGGTATTCATAAGGAAGATATTGACTCGGCCATAGAAACCTATAACTTGATGAGTGAACGTTGGTTTACTCATGCCACACCTACTTTATTCAATGCAGGAACTCCGAAGCCACAATTGTCTTCTTGCTTTTTATTGACGATGAAGAATGACAGCATTGATGGTATTTATGATACATTGAAGAACTGTGCCAAGATATCTCAGTCGGCTGGGGGAATAGGCTTAAGCATTCATAACATCCGTGCTACCGGTTCTTATATCCGTGGCACCAATGGAACATCCAATGGCATTGTTCCGATGTTGAAAGTGTTTAATGATACAGCGCGTTATGTAGATCAGGGCGGTGGAAAGCGTAAAGGTTCTTTCGCCATCTATCTTGAGCCATGGCATGCCGACATTTTCGAATTTCTTGAGCTTAAAAAGAATCATGGTAAAGAAGAATTGCGTGCCCGTGACCTTTTCTTTGCCCTATGGATACCTGATCTGTTCATGAAACGAGTTGAGGAGAACGGTGATTGGTCATTGTTCTGTCCTAATGAGTGTCCTGGGTTGGCAGATTGCTATGGCATGGAGTTCGAGCAACTTTATACCCGATATGAAAACGATGGCAAGGCAAGAAAAACAATCAAGGCACAAGATCTTTGGTTTGCCATCATGGAAAGTCAGATAGAAACCGGCACACCTTACATGCTTTATAAAGATGCTTGCAATGAGAAGTCAAATCAAAAGAATCTCGGCACAATAAAGAGCTCCAATCTCTGCACTGAAATAGTAGAATACACAGCTCCTGACGAGATTGCGGTATGCAATCTTGCTTCCATCGCGCTTTCTCGCTTTGTAATCGATGGCAAATTCGATCATCAGCGATTGTTTGATGTGGCTTATACGATTACGAAGAATCTAAACAAGATCATCGATGTAAATTATTACCCTGTTGAAGAGGCTCGAAAAAGCAACATGCGTCATCGCCCGATAGGCATCGGTGTTCAAGGATTGGCTGACACCTTCATGCTGTTGAAATACCCTTTCGAGAGCGAAGATGCACGAATGCTCAACCGAGAAATCTTCGAAACCATATATTATGCAGCCATGACGGCTTCCAAGGATCTTGCCAAGAAAGAAGGTCCTTATGAAACCTACAATGGCTCACCTGTTTCGCAAGGCATTTTCCAATTCGACATGTGGAATGTGAAACCTACCGACCGATGGGAATGGGATGTGCTGAAAGAAGAAGTAAAGAAGCACGGTGTTCGCAATTCCTTGCTGCTGGCTCCGATGCCTACCGCTTCCACCTCGCAGATTCTTGGAAACAATGAATGTTTCGAGCCTTATACTTCAAACATTTACAGCCGCCGTGTGTTGAGTGGCGAATTCATTGTGGTGAACAAGCATCTGCTGCTCGACCTGGTGAAATTGGGTATCTGGAATGGCGACCTAAAGAACAAGATTATCGCTGCCAATGGCTCTGTTCAAGACATTCCTGAGATTCCTCAACTGATCAAGGACATCTATAAGACAGTGTGGGAAATAAAACAGCGAACCATCATAGATATGGCTGCCGACCGTGGGGCTTTCATCTGCCAAAGTCAAAGCCTTAACCTGTTCATTCAGGATGCCAACTTCGGCAAGCTGACCTCTATGCATTTCTATGCATGGAAAAAGGGACTCAAAACAGGCATGTACTATCTTCGAACCAAGGCTGCTACCGATGCCATCAAGTTTACGGTGGAGAAACAAGCCGAGCCTGCAATCATTGACTATGTGGTGGGTGAAGACAAGGACAAAGCCATGGCTGCCATCAGTTGTTCGATAGATGATCCCGAAGGATGCGAGGCTTGCGGAAGCTGATGGAAATTATGAATGATGAATTATAGATTATAAATCATCAATGAAAAAGCCGTTCAAGATTATTGGACGGCTTTTTTGTTTGATGGAAAATCAGCAATTGAAAATCACTAACTTTTCTTCTTGCCAAACTTAAAGGTTATGCCAGTATTGATACCCCAAGAACTTATTGTATAAAGTGGTTTAAATTGGGGGAGATTAGGATTCGAATTTGTCGGCAACCCATTTAACACGTTATAAATTATATCTGCATTTCTTGGCAACCATTGCTCATTGGTATAAGATATTTCAGTATTCCATGAAAGCCATTTGAAAAATTGAATTTCAAAACCTAATGCCAGCAATATCCCTGCTGAAATATTTCCATTATAACGTATTATTGTTTCATAATCATTATTTGATGTTCCATATGATGAAGAACCGCTTCGAAAATCTCTAGTCATGATTCCTGCTACTCCACATATCATTCCTATTCGCCCGAACAGATTGATTTCATCAGATGCTCCCGACAACTTTAGGCCAGGTATCGCTCGATACCTGTCGGCTGATAAATGATTGTCCATCGATGTGCCATAAGGAGTAAATCCATTTTGTGATTCACCTTCAACTTGGATATAAGAAGCTCCCAATTCTATACTTAAATGTTTGAATATTGTATATCCTAATGTGAAGAATTCATTAGAACCTGCACCAAAATCATTTAAGTTTGCAGGTGGGCTAAAAGGCGATGCATAATTACTGCTTGAACCCGAATTAAATTCTTGACCAATACCAGCATTTACATAAAACCGTTGCCCTTTCATCCCAACAGAAAGCATCAGCAGCAGAATAAATATGGTCATCGTTTTCATCTAGGCAAAATTAATAAAAGAAAACGGAGATTCCTATAAATTAGTTTTTGTCATTCTTAATGACTAATTTTACATTAGCCTTTTTGTAGAAGGCATTGACAATATTCATTTACCAATAAATAAAACTATGGAAGATTATTCGGATGACAACAGAAAATGGATTAAAAAACTTGGCGGTGCCGAGAAAGTTAAAAAGGATTTTCAAAACGATCAGCATGCTATATTACATATAGCTAGGTTGTTGAAACAGATCATCATTGATGAGAATGAAAAGGAATTTGGCAAGACCACAAAAATCAGCGAGATGCCTAATCATACCAAAAGGAATCATTCAACCATAAAGAGGCAAAAGGATAAATGGAGGGATAAATAAAAATTTACGAAAGGTTCATTTTAAAATTTTTTGAACTATGTTTGAATATACCTTTGCGCCATGAAATTCTTACAAGACATTCAGGCAAAAGATTCAAACATTTCGATGGAAGGTGAAGGTTGTTCGTCAATCTTGACAGCCATCTTGTCAATGTTTACAGGCTTTTCATCAATCTTGCACAAGATTTCACGAATCTTTGCAGAAATTTCACGAATCTCTGCAGAGATTTGCCGAATCTTGATGGAGATTCCTCAAATCTTGTACAAGTTTAGCCTAATCTTGTACAAGATTGAATGGTTTATGTATAAAATAGGTAGTTTCTTGTACAAGATTCCAAGTTTCTTGTTCAAGATTCTCAGTATTTATGCAGAGATTCACGGTTTTTATGCAGAGATTGATAAAATCTTGTGCAAGATTGATGAAATACCTGTAAAGATTCGCCAAATCTCTGCAAACATCAATCAAACTTCTGCAAAGATCGCAGGAAAACATATCAGAGTTTTGACAATTCATACAAGATATTCAGCATTAACTTATCAGACATAAAAATAATCATTAACAATAAAACTAAAAACCAATAATTATGTATTACAAAGTATTAAGAGAATTTGATGGCTTGTCAGAATTTGAAAGGCCTACCTACATGAACAATCATGGCACCAAATTGATTGCCAACACCTTGACATTCCCCGAAATTCCGAACACAGGGCCAGTCATTAAAGCTGCAGCGTTAACTCTTTATGGATTGTTATCGTTAAAAAATGATGGCCCAGTAGCCGAAAAGGCCTATCAGGATCATCTTGCCATCTGCAAAACAAAGATGGAAAACAATTATAATGATGTAGATCTGGTAGCTGATGGAAATGCTGGCACCATTGCCCTTGCAGGCCTGAAGGCTTCGAGCGACAACACTGCAAGAGTGGGCGTTCCAAGCAATTTTGTTGACCTGAAATATACCATGACCAACTTTGGCGACAAGATAAAGATAGAATGGGGATTCGATGACCTATCTTATGGTACCCTTACCATGACATCTACCGACATGACCGCCACACTTGAACAATCAGGACCTGCACAATTGAAACTTACCGTAGGAACATCCGTGTTTTTCATTGATGTAACCACCAAATCATCGGTGATAGTGGAACATTTGACAGGCGGTTCGTTGGTAAGAAGCCGAGCCGTGAAATTTAATACCAACGGCATGAACCCAATGGTAACAATGAATGCGGTAGTGGTGCCGATGACTACCTAATCATTCTGCCCACTCCAAGATATCGATTGTTGATATAATTCGTTGATGTTTTTGCTTATTGTCTGGAGGCAAGCATCGTGATTATCTGTGCTCCAATGCCGCTGATTTGTCGAAGAATTGTTTTGCCTTCGCCTGGTCTCCACCAGCCTGATAAATCTTGCCGATAAAGCCATAGGTTTCAGCATCCAACGAATCTATTTTCAGCGCCTTGTTCAAGCAATCCAAAGCCTCGTTCAGCCTGTTCTTGAAAGCATAACTGATGCCCATATCCTTGTATGCCGTCTTCGAATTCGGATTGATTTCAATCGCCTTCCGGAAGGATTGTATCGACAATGAATCTTTGCCAAGATAACCATAAGCCCTGCCTTTCTTGATGTAGGACTCCACTTCCTTGGGCTCGAATTTCAAAACCGAATCAAGCACAGCCAGTTCCTTTTCGTATTGCTTGGTTTCGTCATAGCAAACGCTGGCAAGCTTGTAATCGTCGGCGCTTTTGGGCGGATATTCCTTAAAAAGTTTCTCGAAATAAAGGATGGCGTTCGGGTAATCCTTCAAGGCAAAAAACGCTTGCCCCAAGGCATCGAAACAGTCGCCACTCTCGGGATAAATTTCATAGCCCCGCTTAAGATAAGGGATGGCTTTGGCCACAATGGCGGGCTTTGCCGCATCATTCCGCTCCTTTGTATATACATCTTTCAAGAGCGAAATGCCCAAGTTGATGTTTGCCCTGGCACTGTTCGGAACCACCTCTATATCATGAGCATACAAGGTAGGGTTATCCTTCCAGTCTTGGCTCCTGGCAAGCGTTTTTACAGAATATAATCCTGCAATGACCACCACAATCATCAAGGCAGTGGAGTTGGCAGAAAAGAGCTGTTTGAGGTTGTTTATTTTCTGCTGAGGAGCCTTGTTCTTGATGAGCTTGACAATCAAAAAACTAACCGCCAAACAAAATCCTAATGAAGGCATGTACATAAACCTTTCAGCCATGGTGGCTCCTATCATGATAAAGATATTCGATACCGGAGCCAATGAAACCAGGTAAAACAAGATGGCAAATGCTACGATATTTTTCTTGCGGATATGTAGGAAAGCATAGATTCCGATACCTGCATAAACGAGAATGGAAAGCAGCGCCATAGGATCCGTAATCTTAAGAATCGGGAAGTGGGAAAAAGAATAATCATACGACAGGGGATGCGGCAAAATCAACAGCAAGATATATTTTAACAGAATATAAAATGCCGTTGCCTTTTGACTTACGAAATCGGTGGCAGCATAAAGGGTATTGTTGAATGGCGAGGCATCCAAGGTTTGTGTAATGGTTCGCAAAGCCAATGAACGGATGAAGAAATAGAGGCCTGTCATTGCCAAAAGGATTATAAATACTTTAAGGATTTGTTTCCATTTAGCATCAGTAAAAACATAAAACATCAATGGCATGATGATTAAAAACGAAATGCTAGTTTCTTTCGATGCCATCGCCAGAAAGAAAGAAATGGAGCCAAGAATTATTTTCAATATGGAATTGTCGGCTAAGGATTTCAAGAAACAATAAGCCGCCACCAATGAAAAAAGAAAGCAAAGGATTTCATCTCTGCTCTTGATGCTGTCCACCACCTCGGTATGGATGGGATGTGCCACAAAAAGCAAAGAACAAAGGAACGGAACGATGAGGTTTTGGGTATTTTTTGATTCCTTATTATTGGAAAACAAATCCGCCAGCAACAAAAACAAAAGCCCACAGGTGATTGCAAACAGCAACACATTCATGAAGTGATTGACAGCAGGGTTTCCAGGAAACAATTGCCACTCCACAGCAAACATGGCAAGCGAAGTCGGTCTATATTCAGCCACCCTGGTGTCATTTATTCCATACCAATAGCTATGTTTGAAAATTGTCGGAATAGCTTTGATGCCTTGCTTTGTAACTACATTCTCCTTGATGACAGAACCATCATCCAAGGTATAGTCAAAGGAAATGCTTTGTGCATACAGTATAAAAGCAAAAACGAAAATCAGCCAGGTTAAATTTCGTTTTAAATTACCATTATTCTTGTCAAGGTTTGTTGCTATTGAACTGTTCGTTGTTTTCTTGATTTGTTTTTCCTTATTCATTTATCGCAATAAATTCAGGGGCAAAAATAGTTATTGTAAACACAAAAAAGAAATTTCAAAAAAAGATGAACTTAAATTGATGAACTTAATAGTTCTTTGGCGTTTTCCATTGCATTAGTGGTTGGGTTTTCACCGCTCAGCATCTTGGCAATTTCAATGACCCTATCCTTTTTGTCAAGCAACTTGATATTTGTGAAAGTTCTATCGTTCTTAACCTCTTTATATACAAAGAAATGACTCCTACCCTTGCTAGCAATCTGGGGTAAATGCGTTATGGTAATGACTTGATGTTTCTTCGCTATGGATTGCATCAACAACCCAACCTTATTAGCCACCTCACCGGAAACACCTGCATCAATTTCATCAAAAATGATGGTAGGAAGCTCCATCAACTCGGTTATCAATGCCTTTAAACAAAGGGTAAGCCGGGACAATTCTCCACCCGATGCAACCTTGCTTAGCTCCATATATTCAACTCCCTTATTTGCAGAAAAAAGAAAATGCACTTTATCCAAACCTGATGAATTTATTAGAGCATGAGGCAACACTTCATGATTGATTTTTAAAACTGCATTCGTCAATGCCACTTCATTAAACAATTCTTTTAATTTCTTCTCAATTTGAGGAATAACCTTCTTTCTGTTTTTTGAAATCTCGTCTGCCTTTAATATGATTTCCCGTTCGAGTTTCGATAAATCGATTTGAAGTTTCGCTATGTCATCTGAAATGGAATTAATGCTATCTATTTTCGATTTCAATGACTCCTGAAGGCTTAATAATTCTGCTATATCATGGAGACGATGTTTTTGTTCAAGACGATATATCAAATCCAAGCGTTCATTAATTTGATCTATCATTGTCGGTTCGAATTCGGTGTCTAATCCTAACTCTTCCAAATCATTGGATATATCATTGATCTCTATTGCAACGCTGTTCAATCTGTCATGCAATTCTTGAAACTTTGGATTATATCGTGACAATGATGATACTATCCTTTTCGTTTCCATCATCTGATTGGTCATTGAATTTTCGTCGTCATTTACCAGAAACAAAACTCTTCCAATGCCCGATTTTATTGTTTCGGAGTTATTCAGTGTTTCCAACCGTTGTTCCAATTCAGCTTGTTCACCGGCAACAAGTTTCGCATCATCCAATTCATTAAATTGAAACTGAAAATAATCCAAATCCTTTGTCAACTGATCGCCTTCAGCAATCTTCAAGGCCAATTTTTCCTTTGATTTTTGATACCCGTCAAAGAGTTTTTTATATTCCTTCAATAACTTTTGATTGGATGCAAAGGCATCGATATAGGATAACTGAAATGCCGGATTATTTATGGATAAATTTTCATGCTGCGAATGAATATCCACCAATCGTGATGACAATTCCTTCAAAATTCCTAGCGCAACGGGCGTATCATTTATAAATGCCCTTGATTTGCCATCCGGATTTATTTCCCTTCTTATGATGGTTGTTTTTTCATAGTCGAGATTATGCTCACCAAAGAAATCGTTCAAGGAATATTCTTCAATATTGAATTCGCCTTCGATGAAACATTTTTTCTCTTTGTTCAATAATGACTGCGTATCGGCTCGATGACCAAGTATCAAGCCCAAAGCCCCCAGCAATATCGATTTGCCGGCACCTGTTTCACCGGTAATGATGTTTAATCCTTCAGTAAAATGAATATCCAAAGAATCGATGAGAGCATAATTCTGAATGACCAGCCTGGAGAGCATTCTGTTTTATTTTCCAGCGGTTATCTTTTGATATTTATTGCCGTTTGCAGGGTCCATTTCATTGAAATAAGCCACCACTTTTGTCTTTTCATCTGGTTGTCCTTGTGTGAAAATATTTACCAGTTCATCGGCCTTGGTATCAAAATAAATCTTGAACAGATACGCTCCCGGCTTGTTCTTGAAAGCGTTATAAACCAGTTCTTCGCAATCGGTAATTATCTTTCTACCCTCATCCGGTTTCTCCGACATGATGTCCAAACCCTTGCGATGATATTTATACGAAGCCTCGCGGACACCCTTGAATTGCTGATCCAAAAGATTATCCATAAACCAATATCGATTCTTGGTATTTTCAAATGCCTTCCAGCCTTTTTCGGCTTCACTCTGGCAAAAGTTGATGATGTTCTGCGCCTTTTGTAGATAAGCCCCGCCGCCATTCAATGAATAAGAATCATAATCCATACCTATCACAACGTAGGCATAATAGGCAAGCATGGAAGTGAGATTGCTCAAATCGGTCTGGTCATTAAAATCGAGTGGAGTATTTTCCTGATAGGTAAAATTGAAGTTCTCATCATAAAAATTCACCATCGGCGAGTTATAGGAAGTGCCAAAAATAGGACGACGTGACTGTACCTGGCAGGTGCCTTGAAATATCCCGGTAGAAGGCATCGTTTGTAAATTTATATTGATGGTGCATTCTATTCTTTCCTGATTCAAAAACGCATCTTCCGTCCATTTTCTATTATTATAAAACTCCTGAATAGCCGTTTTCAATGTTTCGAAAACATGCTTGTCAATGCCGGTAATCGTAGGTGCATTGACCATCACCGTTGCGTTTAATTCTTGACCATAAACCGTACTCGCCAGCACACCCAAGAACAGCATTACAATATATTTTTTCATTTTAATGATTAATTTATCAGATTTTTCAATAGAAACTGTGTTTTTCCCATCTCTCCCTCGCAAAGGGTCATCGCCCTTTCACAAAGGGGCATCGCCATTTTTGAATTAATAGTGAGATTATTCATAAAAGCATCATTGATAATCGAGCCTATCATCGTCCAATTATTTATAATTATTAATGATATGGTTTACAATATCAACAGCCACTTGCTTCTTGTCCTTAAGCCCGAAATTAATGATTTTATTGCTTGAATTGATGATTGAAATCTTGTTGGTAGAGGTTTGAAATCCGGCCCCCACATCGCTCAACGAATTCAAAACAATCATGTCAAGATTTTTTCTTTTAAGTTTGAGTTTCGCATTATCAATGCCGTTTTCCGTCTCCAACGCAAAGCCACAAAGAAACTGTTTCTTGTTCTTCAATTTGCCCAATTCATATAATATATCCTTGGTAGGGCTCAATTTTATTTCAATTTTCTGAACCTTCTTTTTAATCTTTTTTGATGATTGTTCAGAAGGCGAATAATCGGCCACCGCAGCAGCCATCACCGTAATGTCGGCAGTTTTAAAACTATTCAAGCACGCCTTATACATCTCCTCGGCCGAAACAATCTTGATCAGATTAATGTCCGGATTATTTATTTCCATCGAAGTCGGCCCGCTAATCAAGGTCACCTCAGCACCTTGCCTCGCCAATTCCTCGGCAATTGCAAAACCCATCTTCCCCGACGAATGATTCCCGATAAACCGAACCGGATCAATGGATTCATAAGTAGGGCCAGCGGTAACCAGCACTTTTTTATTCATCAATAATCTGGTTTTATCGAGTTCCTTTTGCAGGAAAGCAAGGATATTTTCCGGCTCATCCATCCTCCCCTCGCCCATCAAACCGCTGGCAAGTTCGCCATCTTGCGGCTGAATGATGATATTGCCAAAAGATGCCAATGTTTCCATATTTTTCTTTGTCGATGGATGCTTCCACATGTCTTCATCCATAGCTGGCGCAATATAAACCGGACAGCGGCCAGACAAATAGGTGGCCAGCAGCAAATTATCGCATAAACCGTTGGCCATCTTGCCAATGGTATTCGCCGAAGCGGGAGCTACCAGCAAAAAATCGGCCCATAAAGCCAACTCCACATGATTATTCCATTCGCCATTCGCTCCCTTGACAAAATCAATGTAGCACGGATTTTTTGAAAGAGTGGATAATGTAATCGGGGTAATGAAATCCTTGGCAGAATGGGTCATAACCACTTTTACCTCGGCACCTGATTTGACCATAAGTCGCACCAAATAGGCAGCCTTATAAGCAGCTATGCTACCAGTTACGCCCAGTATTATCTTTTTACCTCTCATCACGGATTATTGATTATGGAAAGGGGGATTAGCTCCCGAAATTCCTAATCCCCAATCCTAAAGAAATGATTATTGATCTTTTCCTGGAATCCTTGAATAAACCTTACCATCAAGGAATTCATGAATGGCAATCAATGTAGGTTTTGGCAACCTTTCATAATGCTTTGACAGCTCAACCTGTTCTGGATTATCAAAAACCTCTTCCAAGTTATCTCCACCAGTACTGAATTCTTCCAACTTACTTGACAATTCTTCCTTTATCTCAGCCGCAATCTGGTTTGCCCTTTTAGAAATGATGGCAACCGACTGATAAATGTTTTCAGTTTTTGGATCAAATTCGCGAAGGTCTCTAGTTACTGTTGTTGAAGCAATCGCTTTGTAATTTGTGTTATGACTCATTTTATTTTGATTTATTTAATTTCCTAAAGTTATTTTTTCTGCAATACGTTTCTTGTCCAATTGTTTTAAAGCACCTTCAAAATAGCCTTCCGATTCCTTCACATATTTGCTTTTTGGGAAGTTGTCTATGAAAATATTATATGCTTCCACGGTAGCTTTAAAACGTTCTTCCTTCTTTGTTTCAATACTGTTATTCGCCCAATTATAATAGGACTTTACGCACAAGTACAAGCTTTCTTCCTTATATTTAGTGTCAGGGAAGTTCTTAACCAAATTCTTGAAACAAACTGTAGCTCCCCTATAATCATTCATGTTATAGTATAACTTAGCCGTTTCATAATCCTTTTTCATTAATTTCTCTCTTAATAAATCTATCAACTGATTACACTGGTCAACCTTGGTGCTTTTCGGGTATTTATTAGTGAAAAGCTGTAACTGAAGCATGGCCTTTTTTGTATTCGACTGGTCTAAGGAGGAGTTTGGGGAATTCAAATAATAACAAAAGGCACCCATAAATGAACATTCTTCAGCATATTTACTGTTTGGAAAATTGGTAACGAAGTTCTCGAAATAAAAACTGCCTTCTTCATAATCTCCTTGTCCGTAATAGCAATTGGCATAATAATAAAACACCATTTCGTACTTGCTTGTTCCTTTGGAGATAGTCAACAATTGCTCAAATAATGGCAGTGCCCTGTCATAATCTTTCTTTTCGTAAAACTGAACAGCAGCAGTATATTTATCTTCGTTTCTATTGCTCTTAAGCAACTGCTGATACTTGCTGCACGATGAAACCATCATCGAAACAACAACCAAAAACAAGACATATATATAGCCGGATTTACTTCTCATGGCGGCAAATATACTAATATATCTGGTCATTTGAAAATTCTTCTCATTCATTTGCGCTGCATTTCGTAATTTCGCCTCGATATTCATATTATTAATCAAAAGAAAAACTGTAACGTGGATTTATTTGAAAAATTATCTAAAAATCGTGGCCCATTAGGCATGCATGCCAAGAACGCCCATGGATATTTTACCTTCCCAAAGCTGGAAGGTGAAATAGGAAACAAAATGATTTTCAGGGGGAAGAAGCAACTCATCTGGAGTCTCAATAATTATCTTGGGCTGGCTAACCACCCTGAAGTAAGGAGAGTGGATGCCGAGGCTTCTAAGCAATATGGCCTCGCTACGCCGATGGGAGCCAGGATGATGTCGGGCAACTCTGACCTGCACGAGGAATTGGAGGCACAACTGTCGGACTTCATGAGGAAAGAGGACACCATTTTACTCAATTATGGGTACCAGGGAATGGTTTCGGCCATTGATGCCTTGGTGGATAGGCACGATGTAATCGTTTATGACTCCGAGGCTCATGCATGTATCATCGACGGACTTCGTTTGCACATGGGAAAACGGTTTGTTTATCCTCATAACGACATTGAAAACTTGCAAAAGCAACTGGAAAGGGCCACTCACCTCACCGAAATTTCGGGTGGAGCCATTTTGGTCATCACGGAAGGTGTTTTTGGCATGTCGGGAGACCAAGGCAAGCTGAAAGAGATAGTGGAACTCAAGAAAAAGTATGATTTCCGCCTCTTTGTGGATGATGCCCACGGATTTGGAACGATGGGAAAGACAGGTGCCGGAACTGGCGAAGAACAAGGAGTACAAGATGGGATAGACATCTATTTCGGGACCTTCGCGAAGGCGATGGCAAGTATCGGGGCATTCATCAGCAGCACACAATCGGTGGTGGAATACCTACGATATAACATGCGTTCACAGATTTTTGCCAAGTCATTGCCCATGCCTTTGGTTATTGGCGCCATGAAACGACTGGAGCTGCTCCGGACTCAACCAGAATTAAAAAACAACCTCTGGAAAATAGTCCATGCGCTTCAATCGAGCCTTACGAAAGCAGGGTTTGAGATAGGAAACACCCAAAGTCCGGTGACTCCGGTCTATCTGAACGGCACCATCCCCGAAGCGACCAATCTGATTCTCGACCTGCGTGAGAATTATGACATATTCTGCTCCATGGTGGTCTATCCGGTGGTGCCAAAGGGCATCATCATGCTGCGCCTCATCCCTACGGCTGCGCATACTTTGGAAGATGTGGACTATACCATCGCTGCGTTCTCGAAGGTTCTCGTCAATCTTAAGGAAGGCAAATATGTGGGCGACACGGTGGTGAGCGGATAAGGAAAATCATTGATTGAAAATATAAAAAGGCAGATGGATTCGTTCATCTGCCTTTTTGCTTTTATTGACATGGAGGATTTATTGATGATGGCTTGCCTAAAGCAAAGCAATTATCAATGAATCCATCAAAAATAATTCATTGTCGAGTAGCTTTAATGCCCTTCTACAAGCTCGATGTGCCAGCCACCAGTGTGATGGTCAATGCAGTTTGGTTTGTTCCTGCCACGATGGTTATCGGAATGTGGGCATCCTTGCAATTCAGCATGCGCACATTCACAAACGTGTCGCCTTCTATCACGGTTATCACCTCGAAATGCCCCTTGGCGTTGGTATGGCCCACTACTCCTTCCTGGCTGGCTCTTCCCTTTTTGGTTTCTATCGGGCCGATGCGAACTTCGGCCCCATTGGCATGCTCGGCAGTAGGCAAAAACACCTCTCCACCGATGATGGTCTTCACCTTCGGAGCCTCGAAATGAATGCCATAAGTACGCATGAAATCTCGAGCCGCTCCCACCTCCATCTTGCGTGTATGTATCTTTGATTGCGCAAAAACCTCATCGCCGGTAGCTTTCGCCAGCTTCACCATGGCAGCGGTTGCTATTTCGGCATTTGCCGCCGTTTGTTTCTTGTTGTCCTTTTCATCTACAATGACTTTAAAAGGCGTTCGCAAGGCCAAGATGCTTGCTGCCGTAAAGCCAGTATTGGGAGCATATCCGGCTGCTATCATGGCCAAGTTTCCCAAACGAATCTTATCCGAAGCCGACAGCAGATCGGCATCGGTTATCATGGACAAATGATTGCCCTTGCTGTCGAGGCCAAAAAACGACAAGGCACCTACCGGCACATCGCCACAATCAACATGACCTGCCAGTTCGTTATAAAACGCCGAACAGCGCCTGAACAATGGAAGATGAGCATTTTTTGTCAAGGCCAAATAAGTCGTTTCATTGCCCAGGGCCACATCTCGAGCCGCTATGCTGATGGGCAAATCGGTGTTGAATTCATTCAGTTCGGCCACCACCTCCGTATCCAGAAATCGGTCTGGCACCGGAACGCCAAAATGCCTGGCATAAGCCTCCGTGATTTGGTTGACAACTTTTTCTTCTGATTCTAATTCTACTCTGTCTTCTTCCATGATTTTTAATTTTTAAGTTTATGATTATTTATAAAACGATTGTATTTATGATGATGCACTATATCAATGGCATCAAAAGCATTAAAAAGATACCACAACGGGAGCTTCCGATTGACTAAAATCTTGTCTAATTGTTCATTCGGGAGCTTCCGATTGACTAAAATCTCGACAAATTGTTCATTCGGGAGCTTCCGATTGACTAAAATCCCGTCCGAATGTTCATTCGGGAGCTCCCGATTGACTAAAATCTCGTCCAAATGTTCATTCGGGAGCTCCCGAATGACTAAAATCTCGTCCAAATTGTCATTCGGGAGTTGTCCTAAAACATGTTTTGAGCCAAAAAGAGAGACTTTTAGCTTGTCGGCACTTGAATTTTGAGAAAAACCGAAGAAATGGGGAACGGGGAAAAGGTTATAGGTTACCAGCCGAGGTACATTCATCATCATAATTGAATTTTTTTCTGCCGGTGAGGTTTATATGTGTTCGTCTATAATCTTTTAAGCCATAAGGAAGGATTGTAAGTTCTTGATAGGGTCCGTTTATTGGACATGGCAAATATACATAATAAAATAGTTATCATCAAGCAAGAGAAAATTTTTGATGGGGAGCTGCCCAATCAAATAAAAATAGGGATTTACCTTTTGAGAGGCATTTATTTTTGATGAATATAATCGGCCAAACGACCTTGAAGGGTATGTAAAGTAGCTTTGCTGACGGAACCGATGCTGCCTAAAATCTCCTCCTCCCGAATCATTCCAAGAAAAAACAAGCGTATCAAGCCATCATGCTTCAAGCCGGAATTTTTGAAATCGGGATGGCCTTCATTTATCAACATATCGAAATCATCCACCTCTTCATACAACTTGGAGCTGATTCCACATACCAAATAATCATTGTATTTGGGAGCCTTGCGCAGCACCAAAGCCGGACGGATTTTCTTTGCCTTGTCCGTCTCGAAAACAGTAAGGATTATTTGTCCTTCTTCCATGATTTATAGAGAGGATTCGGCTCCTTTACATCGTTGGGAGAATATTCAGGTTCATCATCAGAATAGGCTCTTGCAATGCCTTGTTTGGAAACATTCATCCAGAATTTCCGGTCCTCGTCATCAGGTGTCGAAGCGGTATCTTTAATATGTTTGAGATATTCAAGAATATCCTTTAAAACAGATTCGGGAATTTCTTCTATCGTCTTGAGTATTTCTTGTTTTAATTCTTGCGTTGACATTTGTTTTGGAGTCTATATATGATTGCAAAAGTACAAAAATCAATGATATCGACATTTTGAATATCACTTTCATCAAAAAACCGATGGCCAAAAAGTTATCCTTATATATATAGTATCAGGATTGGTTTATTTCTCAATCATCATAAATGCAATAATTGCATCCGCTGTGGCGGTGCCATCATGGCATTAATGAACTTGGAAACATTAGGATAAACAAGCATCTCCTTATTCGGAGGAATGTAGGGAAAAGAAAGGTTTAGGGGTTTTTTATATCTTTGCACCAAATTAATAAAGAGATTATGGGTTTGATTTATGCAGAAATAGAGTTGGTTAATGCTGGAGATGTCGAGTTGGCAAGACGGCATTTCATCGGCGAAGAGGAGGTGAAGCACATGACCGTGAAAATGCTGGTGGATACAGGTGCTTATAATCTTTGCATCAATGAAAATATCCAGGAACAGCTGGAGCTGCCGTTCATAGAAAAACGAAAGGCGCAGATGGCAGATGGGAGCATTCAGGAGTTCGACATTGTTGGCCCTGTGGTGGTGAAGTTCAAGAACCGCAGGACGGTTTGCAACGCCATGTTGCTACAGGGAGATACGGAGCCATTGTTGGGTTCCATCCCGTTGGAAGATATGGATGTGGTGATACTTCCATTGCGGGAAGAAATGGTGGTCAACCCCGACCATCCATATTATGCACAAATGAAACTTAAATAGATGTACCCCACTTTCGCAGATTTTTTCAAGGATTTCACGGGATGGCAACTGCCGTTTCCATTCACCATGATACAATCTTTCGGGTTGTTGGTGGCCATATCGTTTCTTTTTGCGGCAGGGTGTCTTTCCATCGAATTGAAACGCAAGGAACAGAACGGATTGCTTAAACCGTTCGTCAAGAAAACACTCACCGGCGAAGCTGTGAAGCCTACAGAACTCATCGTTTCAGGATTGATAGGATTTGTTTTGGGCTATAAGATTCTTGATTTCATCATCAACTATAGCGATGCATCTTCCAATCCGGGAGCATACATATTATCAGGAAAAGGTTCTGTTTTGGGAGGCCTGATAGGTGCTGCTTTGGCTGCGTATTCGAAGTATCGGGAGGTGAACAAAAAGAAACTGGAAACGCCACAATGGGAGGAGGAAACGATTCATCCTTTTCAGATAGTGGGCAACACTACCATCGTGGCGGCCATCTTCGGATTTGCCGGAAGCAAGCTGTTCGACATGCTCGAGAATCCTTCCGAGATACAAGAGTTCCTTGCCAACCCAGGAGCGAATCTCTTTAGTGGATTGACTTTTTATGGAGGGTTGATTTTGGCCGCCTTTGCGGTGATTTATTATACCAATTCATATGGCGTAAAACCCATTCATATGGTCGATGCCACGGCTCCATCGCTCATGTTGGCCTATGGTGTCGGACGGTTGGGATGTCAAGTGGCAGGAGATGGCGATTGGGGAATAAACAATCTGGCACCAAAGCCCGGATGGATGAGCTTCCTGCCCGATTGGGTGTGGTCATATCGCTATCCTCACAATGTGGTGGGCGAAGGCATTCCGATACCTGGCTGCGATGGAAAACATTGCTTCCAGTTGGCCGATCCAGTTTTTCCAACACCGTTATATGAAGCGATTGTGTGCATCACATTGTTCTTTCTTTTGTGGTCCTTACGAAAGAGAATAGTTGCACCTGGCGTCATGTTTTCTTTTTATCTGATGCTCAACGGCATGGAACGCTTTGCGGTGGAACACATCCGAATCAACACGCAATATCATATCTTCGGAATGGGAATCACCCAGGCACAGATCATTGCACCTATCCTTTTCCTATTGGGATTGACAGGTGTGATATTTTATCATAACAGGCATAAAAAATCGCTATCGAATTAGCTTATGAATCTTGATGAAATTGGAAAGCAAGCAGTTGAAATAGTCAAGGCTACTGGGGCATTCATCAAAAAGGAATCGGCAAGTTTCAACACTTCGCTGATTGAATATAAAGGCAAGAACGATTTGGTTTCTTATGTCGACAAAACTGCCGAAAAGCAATTGGTAGCAGGACTTCAAGCATTAATACCATCATCGGGCTTCATCACCGAAGAGAAAACAATCAACAAGGTTTCAGAAGATTACAATTGGATCATCGACCCACTGGATGGCACCACCAATTTCACGCATGGGCTTCCTCCGTTTTGCATCAGCGTGGCCCTTCGGCTTAAGGATAAGCTGGTATTAGGCATCATCTTTGAAATCATATCCGGTGAGTGTTTCTATTCTTGGGAAGGCATCGATGCTTTCCTGAACGACCAGGTCATTAAAGTTACCGACATAAGTTCTTTGGATAAATCGCTCATCGCAACCGGTTTCCCCACGATAAAATACCACCGCATGGATGCCTACATGGAGGTCTTTAAACATTGCATGAAGAATACACATGGCTTGCGTCGTCTTGGCTCTGCAGCCATTGATTTGGCCTATGTTGCCTGTGGGCGCTTCGAAGCCTTTTACGAATATGGATTGAATCCATGGGATGTGGCGGCAGGGATTTATATTCTGCAGAAAGCAGGAGGACGTGTCACTGATTTTTCGGGCGGAGAGAATTATCTTTTCGGAGAGGAGATTCTGGCCACCAATGGAAAGATTCACGATGAATTTCTAGCCGTCATCAAAACATATTTCAATCTTCAATAAATATTATATGGACAAGAATGATTGCATAAAGATTGGCTTCATTTCCAAGTCTCATGGTTTCAAGGGTGAAGTGAAAATCATTATCGATGATGCCGTGAGCGACTCCATTAAAATTGAAAAGCTGAAGACCTTGCTGCTGGAAATAAACAATCAGCTGATACCTTTTTTCATTGAGGAAACTGGTGGCGAGGTTCCTGTCATCATCGTTTTGTTCGAGGACATCGATAGCCAGGACAAGGCGCGAAAGCTTATCGACAAGTCCGTATATATTCCTACCAAAGAGCTACCAAAAGCAAAGAAGAAACAAGACGATTTGACTTCTTTGATTGGCTTCATGATTGTTGACAAAACATTTGGCGAATTGAGCACTGTCCTTGATATCTTGGAGTATCCTCAACAACTTTTGCTTCAAATAAATTATAATTCCAAAGAGGTTTTGATTCCCTTGGTAACGCCATTGGTAACTGATATTGATAAAAAGATAAAAGTCATTACCGTCGATTTGCCTGAAGGATTTTTAGATATTTAATTTCATAGTTCGTTTATGAATGATTCCACTTTCCGCTTTAAACAGTTCTCCATTGCTCAGGATAAATGCGCCATGAAAGTAGGCACCGATGCCGTACTGTTGGGGTCTTGGGTGAATGCTCCTGAATCGCAATCCGTTTTGGACATAGGTACCGGTACTGGCATCATCGCCATGATGATCGCCCAGAAAACCGATGCCATTATAGATGCCATTGACATCGATGAAAAGGCATTAGAGCAAGCCAGATACAATGCCTTAAATTCCATTTGGAAACATCGGATAAACATCTTCCATATCTCACTCCAGAACCATGCAAAACATATTGACAAAAAATATGACCTCATCATCAGCAATCCTCCCTACTTTGATGAAACTTATAAACCTGCAGAGGTAAGCAGAAACAATGCCCGACATACCGACAACCTTTCGTTCGGAGACCTTGCCGAAGGTGTCAGAAAATTATTGGAACCACATGGAAAATTCTTTGTAATCCTTCCATTGAATGAAGGCAACATCTTTATAGAAATCATGAAAACGGAAGGACTTTTCTGCAATGAGTTAGTTAGGGTAAAGTCCAAAATTTCAAAGCCTGAAAAAAGATTGATGATGCAGTTTTCATTTACAAAAACGGAGCTTAAAGAATCGATGCTCATCATCAGAAATGAAGACCATAGCTATAGTGATGAATACATAAATCTCACAAAAGATTATTATGTTTCATTAAAATAAATAGGTGAATTACCTATTTTAATCCTTTGATTTGTCTACAAATAACTTAATCTGCCTCCGATTTCAATTAAGCCACCCTCCTAAATTTGGAAAGGCCTTAATTGAAAGTTTTAGCCTATTCCGGAAAACTGGATACGACTTGATAGAAAGTTTCAACCTATTCCGAAAAACCGAATACGACCTAATAGAAAGTTTTAACCTGTTCTGGAAAACAAGATACGACCTATTGGAAAGTTTTAGCCTATTCCAGAAAACCGGATACGATTTAATTGAAAGTTTTAGCCTGTTTTGGGAAACCAGATATGACTAAATTGAAAAAATAGGTCTTTTCTGTTATTCCGGAGATGACATAATTGATTTTTTAGCCCTAAATCGGTTATTTACAACTAATATAATACCATAATTAAGCCTAAAATACACTACGGGAGGAGAATCATCCAAGATATTTTGGCCCTATTCAATCTCAGAAATGACATAATTTATTTTTTAATAGTATTTTTGCCAATGAATTAATCGAATTAAATGTTTCAAGAAACTGCATTTCTATTGTTGATAGCCATTGTGGCATTTCTATATGCATCCGTAGGGCATGGCGGGGCAAGTGGATATCTCGCCTTGATGGTGCTGTTTGGCATCAGTCCACAATTGATGAAACCATCGGCTTTGATATTGAATTTATTCGTTTCCACCATCGCATTCGTACAATATCGTAAGCAAGGATTCTTCCGGTGGAAATTATTGATGCCATTTATCATTCTTTCAATTCCCATGTCATTTATCGGGGCTAAGATTCACATCGAAACGCACACATACAAAGTTATTTTAGGCATCTGTCTTTTGATGGCAACCATAAGAATATTGGGATTATATAATCGGAACAAGACTTTTGAAATAGCCAAATTGCCATTTATGCCTGCCCTATTTATTGGCGGGTTATTAGGATTCATTTCAGGCATGATAGGTATCGGAGGAGGCATCCTAATAAGTCCAATTTTATTGATGTTCAAATGGGCTGACATAAAACAAACTGCCACCATCAGTGCGGCATTTATTTTCCTTAATTCGGCATCCGGATTAATTGGCACCACGATTGGAGGGGAACTATTCTCGTCCAACATTTATTTATGGGCAGCAGCAGCAATCATGGGAGGAAGTTTAGGTGCATTTTATGGAAGCATAAAGTTCAATCATGTAGTTTTGAAATATATACTTTCAATCGTTTTGCTTTTTGCCTGTACAAAATTATTAATAGGATAAATGATAACAGTTGAGGAGGCAAAAGGATTATTATTTGGGGCGATTGAAAAATCACTGCCGATAACATTACCGCTAAAAGACGCATACGGATTCGTGCTTTATGAAGACCTACATTCGCCAATTGATTTGCCGCTGTTCGATCAATCATCCATGGACGGCTATGCCATAGCAAATGGCGATTTGACAGACAATAAACGATTCAAGGTTATTGGTGAAATCAAGGCAGGAGATGGGAAAGATTTTCATTTGAATCAGGGCGAAGCGGTAAGAATATTTACTGGAGCAGCTGTACCATCTAGTGCAGATGGGATCATAATTCAAGAAAGGGTGGAACGAAATGATGATTGCATTTCCTTGATGGAAAATTTCCATCAAGGAATGTTTATTAGAAGAAAGGGATCACAAATTGCACGTGGTGATTTGGCATTGAAAAAAGGAACAATTTTAAATGCTGCATCAATTGGGTTATTGGCTGCTTTAGGAATCGATAAAATAGATGTTTATTGCAAACCGAATGTAACGATAATCGCAACTGGGGATGAAATAGTAAGCCCAGGTAAAGAATTAAGTGCCGGAGAAATATATGAATCCAATTCATATATGCTAAACGCAGCATTGCAAGAGATGCGAGTAAATGTTTCCGATATCCATTTTGTTCGGGATGAGAAGATGCTATTGAAAGAAAGGGTTCAAGATGTCATATTAAAATCAGATGTGGTATTGATAACAGGAGGCATTTCCGTTGGCAAATATGATTTTGTATTGGAGGTATTGAATGACTTGGGAGTTCAAACGATATTTTATAAAGTTGCTCAACAGCCCGGGAAACCGCTATTAGCGGGGAAAATAAATGACAAATGGATATTTGCATTGCCAGGAAATCCCGCTTCATCCTTAGTCTGCTTTTATGAATATGCCTACCCAACGATACGAATGATAAGCGGAATTGAGAATTCCCATTTACCAACGGAAACATCAAAACTTTTAAAGGGCATTAGCAAGAAAGAAGACCGTTCCCAATTTATCCGAGCAATAAAAACTGATGAAGGGGTAATGCCATTGGAAGGACAGGATTCAGGAATGCTACAATCTTTCGCTAAAGCGAATGTATTGATTTATTTGAGCAAGGAAACACGGCATATAAAAGAAGGGGATCTCGTGGAAATACATATCCTTCCAAAATAATTTAGATTATGAAAGTATTGCTGTTTGGAGTTTTGATAGATGCGATTGGAGAAAAAACGATTGAAATGGATACATCTCCTGATGCAAATTCACTGAAAGAAAATTTGATGTTAAAGCATCCAATATTGAGGAGTTATAATTTTGTCATAGCCATCAACAAACAAATTGATTATAGCGACATGACAATTAATGAAGGTGATGAAATTGCTTTGTTGCCGCCATTTGCAGGAGGTTGATTTGTTATGATTAGTAAAGAAGAAATAATCCGATACAGTAAGCAGTTGCTCTTGCCTGATTTTGGGAAACATGGACAAGAGCAATTGAAAAATGCAAAAGTATTGGTTGTTGGAGCAGGTGGTTTGGGTTGTCCTGTTCTTCAATATCTTGGTGCTGCAGGGGTTGGAACAATTGGCATCATTGATTATGATATGGTAGATATTACCAATCTGCATCGTCAGGTTTTATATGCAGATGATGATATAGGCAAACTAAAGTCATTGATTGCTTCTGAAAAAATCAAGGCAAATAACCCCTTCATTAAAACAATCATTTACAATCTTAGCCTAGATGCAACTAATGCACAGAAAATTATTTCCGAATACGGAATTGTTGTTGATTGCAGTGATAATTTTGAGACAAGGTATCTAATTAATGATGCATGCGTAAGGCTAAACAAACCCTTTGTTTACGGTGGCATCCATAAGTTTGAAGGACAATTATCCGTTTTCAATCATCAAATGAAAGATGGCACATTGAGCCCTACCTATCGTTGTGTTTTTCCTGAAGGACAGGAACAGGAAATGGAAATCAATTGTTCCATCAGCGGTGTGATTGGCATTTTGCCAGGCATCATTGGTACAATGCAAGCAAATGAAGTTATCAAGATGATTACTGGAATAGGAGAGGTATGTGCAGGCAAACTGATCATCTACAATTCCCTCTACAATACCATCGTTGAAATGAAAATCAAAAGAAAAACATGAACGACGAATCAAAAAAGAAAAAAGAATACTTTACCGATACAGCCATCAGTCCAGATTTTATTGCTGACAGCATAAGCAAGCACAGCAAGAAGAAGAACATAGGTGCACATGATATATTCTTAGGCCAAGTAAGAGCCGATATGATAGAAAACAAGACCGTTTGTGGCATTGAATATTCAGCCTATAAGGAGATGGCAGAGAAAGAAATGGATAAGATAAGGGAGGAAACCATAGTAAAACACGGTTTGACCTGCGCCCATGTATTGCATAGTTTGGGCCGATTGAATGCGGGTGAAATATGCTTCTTCGTTTTTGTGTCTTCACCACATCGCAATGCCTCTTTCGAAGCCTGCAGGGAATTGGTGGACAGGATTAAAAAGGAAGTGCCCATATTCGGCAAAGAATATTTTGAAGACGACAGTTATCAATGGAAAGAAAATAAATTTTAACGATGAATGATATAACCGAAAAGATAAGTACGCTCCGCATAGCCATAGCGCAAGCGACGGTAAAGGTAAGTAGAAAAGAAACCATCGAAGCCATCAGAAACAAGACGGTGCCGAAGGGAGACATCTTCGAAATGGCTCGTGCTGCAGGGCTTTTGGCCATCAAGAAAACCAGCGACGTGATACCCGATTGCCATCCGATGCCGATAGAGTTCGCTTTGATACGAGCAGAGCTGTCCGACATGGAAATAACCATCATTGTGGAGGTGAAAACCATCTACAAAACCGGTGTGGAGGTAGAAGCCATGCATGGAGCATCGGTAGCGGCCCTGACCATGTACGACATGCTGAAACCGATAGACAAAGGCGTAGAAATACATTCGATAAAGCTCATAGAAAAGAAAGGCGGCAAGTCGGATTACAAGCACTTGAACAACACAGCGTTAAAGGCCGCCGTCATAGTCTGTTCCGATTCGGTTTCGGCAGGCAAAAAGGAAGACAAAGCAGGCAAGATGGTGATGCAAAAACTCGAACGCTGCTCCATACACATAGAAAGTTACGACGTAATAGCTGATGATGCGCAGCAGATAAAAGACCAGCTCGAAAAGCACGCCAGCCAAGGCATGGACCTCATCATTTTCACTGGAGGCACAGGCGTTTCTTCGCGCGACATCACCCCCGACGTCATCCGTCCCTTGCTCGACAAGGAAATTCCCGGCATCATGGAAGCCGCCCGCAGTTTCGGCATGGAGCGCACCCCTTTCGCCATGCTTTCGCGCGGTGTTGCAGGCCTCAAAGGCAAGTCGCTCATCCTCACGCTCCCCGGTTCCACCAAAGGCGCCGAAGAGTCGATGAACGCCCTCTTTCCCTTCGTCATCCACCTCTTCCGAATCATGGAAGACATGGGCCACGAGTAAAGATTCCTCCCAATTTTTCTGCGATAGATGGGTAGGTCAAGAGGTTTTCTTTTTAGGAGCCTATGTTCTCTTCTCGTTCCATCTTCGTCCCGCTATCCGCTGTAGCCGCTGCATCCCCATTGCCGACACAAAGCAGCGGGCTGCCGCTACTATCGGGGCTAGTTATGGCGGCAGGTTGCTTCGAATCGGCTTTTTATGAGAAACCTGGCTGCGGCGAAAAGGCTTCGCCTTTTCG
>CAIWCG010000126.1 GCA_903911135.1 uncultured Bacteroidota bacterium | reverse complement strand
TTTTTGACACAGTTTATAGAACAGACTCTGAATACTTGAAATCATACCTATATATATAGCATCCATTTAGTCAAGCATAATGACCAACAAAGCTTTCAAAGAATCTTTAACCTTGTTAAATTTGGTTAATCTTAAGATGGCTGCTCAATAATAATTAAACCATTCAATACGGTAAAACGTCAATAGCCATCAAATGTTAAAATATAAAATCGTAATTTTGCATTCACCAAACTTAAAATAACCATAAATAATGAAGATAGCCATCAAGACCTTTTTTCTTTTGATTCCAATACTTATTGGAAGTTCAATGTACTCTTGCAAGCATACCCCCATCATCCCCACCACTCCAGCAATCAGTTTCTCTACCCAAATAATGCCCATCATAGTAGGCAATTGTACCCAAAGCGAATGCCATAGTCCCAATGGCAGACACACAAAACTGGGAACTTATAACGAGATAATGAGTCGGGTGGTAGCCTATGATGCCAGCGCCAGCAGGCTTTATACCGACATACAAAGCTATAAGATGCCTAAATCTCCCTATCCGCAAATGAGCGACCAGCAAACTGCCATCATCTACCTGTGGATCATGCAAGGCGCCTTGAATAATTAATCATAAACAATATAAATACATGAAAAAAAGAATCTTTTTTGTTCCATTGATCATGATTGCATTGGCGGGCTGTTACAACGACAGTCTGGAGGCCATTCATCCCGAATTGGCCATCGTCAATACCTGCGATACCACCTATGTAGCGGGTGTCGATTCTGCCCTTGTAGTCACTTATTCCAAGCAGTTGAAAAATATTTTTGAAGGCTACTGCCTTTCCTGCCATAATGGTGGAACTATCGCCAACCTGAACATCGATTTGTCCAGTTATGCAGGTGCTAAAAATGCATCAGGTCGTTTGTTGGGTTCACTGTATCATAGCAAAGGCTTTTGGGCTATGCCTCTGAATACACAAATCGACTCTTGCAGCATCCGTGAAGTGGAGCTGTGGATAAACAATGGCATGCCTCAATAATCAATAACAATTAATTCAATTTCAATGATGAAAAATAGCTTTCGAATAGCTTTTATTCTATTCGCCTTTTCGATTTTTATTAATAAATCCTATGCCCAAGACGACCTGATGAAGGTACTCGGCGATAACCAAGCAAAGGACAGCGATCCAGTTACCGCCACTTTCAAAACCACCAGAATAATCAACTTCCATTCTTTGGAAACGGTAGGCAAACGAACCTTAGACTTTCGAATTTCTCATAGAATGGGCGACTGGAGTTCTGGTGCCTACAACTTCTATGGTTTGGATGGCCCTGCCAGCATCAAGCTAAGTCTGGAATATAGCTACGACGGCCGTTTGATGGTTGGAGTAGGGAGGAGCTCCTACGAAAAAATGATGGACGGATTCCTGAAATATCGCATCATCCGTCAAAAGGTTTCCAATGGTTCAGCCATCAGCATGACGGCGGTCTCCACCATGAACTACACCTTGCAGGACGACCCCAATTATGCCATTTCCGGTGTAAACATGTATGAGTTTCCTACCAGCCGCATGTCCTTCGTAAACGAGTTGATCATAGGCAGAAAGTTCTCCCGCAATTTCTCCCTTCAATCCAGCCTATACATGGTGCATTACAACATGGTGAAACGCTTGATAGATCAAAACAACATCTATGCAGTAGGTGTGGCAGGCCGATACAAACTCTCAAAACGATTTGCTCTCACGGGTGAATATGCTTACCGATTAAACCAGTCATACGCAGTCGGAACCTACTATAATCCACTCGGTTTCGGCTTCGAAATAGAGACCGGAGGCCACGTGTTCCAAATGCAGATGACCAACTCCTTCGCCATAAACGAAAACCAAGTGATACCCTTCACCAACACCAGTTGGACCAAAATGGGCATCCGCATCGGCTTCAACATCTCCAGGGTTTTCACCTTATAAAACCCTGAATTTATTATTCAGAATTCATAATTCATAATTCCGAGAAGGAGCCTATGGCTTCTTCTCGTATCATGGTGCGTCCCGCTATCCGCTGTAGCCGCTGCATTCCCAATACCGACACAAAGCAGCGGGCTGCCGCTACTATCGGGGCTATGCTTTGACGGCAGGTAGCTTCGAAATGGCTTTCATCTAGTACATTATTCACTATTTTTTAGAATTATCAGCTCATGATAATGTATTATCAGCTCACGATAATGTATTATCAGCTCATGATAATGTATTATTAGCTCATGATAATGTATTATTAGCTCACGATAATGTATTATTAGCTCATGATAATGTATTATTAGCTCATGATAATGTTCTATCTGCTTGTGATAATGTATTATCAGCTCGTAATAATGTTCTACCAGCTCGTGATAATATATTTATTTCAGTAAAGAATTGGTGTTTTAAGTAAATAATGTTCAAATAAACCTTGTTCATAGCACGTAGCACTGGGCGAGGGAGTGGAGTGGCGCCGAAGGCGGTTCTTTGCCGCCTTTGTCTTGCGTTTGTTGGTGGCGGCAAAAACGGAGCGATAGCGACCCACGGAATACCCCGACCCCTTTTAGCAGCCTTTTTTTCCTTGGCTGCTAAAAGGGGGCGCCCCCAAAAGATTGTTATGAATTAGGAAGGTGAGGTGGAATTATAGCCACTTCTCTTGCTTGTACCAGTCGATGGTTTCCTTCACGCCTCGCTCCAAATCGTATTGTGGCTTGAAGTTAAAGTCTTGGAACAAATCGTCGGTATAGACCTTCCAGTTGGTGCTCTCGAACTCCTTTACGCGCTCGATGTTTAGGGTGGGGGTCTTGCCGAATAGGCCAAAACTTTTCTCCAAAGTGAAGGCTAAAGCACGAACAAATGGGGTGGGCAAGGTGAGTTTGAAGGTCTTTTTGTTCAGATGTTTCTTGATGAGGTGGTTCAGATGGCTGGAGAGATAGCTGTTGCCGTCGGAAACGAAATAGGATTTGCGAACCATCGGCGACTGCAAGGAATCCAAGGTGACGGTGACCAAATCCTTGACATAAACGAAGGTGAGATGCTGCGGTTTGTTGCCGATGTAAAACTCGAAACCGTTGCTCACCATCTGGAAAACGGTGTAAAGATCCTTCTCGCGCGGACCATAAACTGTAGTGGGCCTAAGGATGATATATGGGAAATCGGTTAGCGTGTTGAAATACTCCTCTGCCTGCAGTTTGCTCTTGCCATAACTGCTAACAGGTCGTGGAGTATGGTGATGGTTCACTGGTTCGAGGGTGTGGGGATTGCCCGGACCAAAAGATGCCAGACTGCTGACCTGGATGAACTTGGTGGGGATGGTATTGGTCTCCTGCATGGCCTCGATGAAGTGCTTGGTGTTGTGGAAGTTGACATCGTAATAGTCTTGAATCCTGTTGGCTTTGGTGATTCCGGCACCATGAATGATATAATCGAATGGCGACTGGTTTTCTTGGGCAAATGCCACGAGTTCTTTCTTGAGTTTGTCCTTGTTGCCGAAGTCGAGATGGATGAATTTGATTCGGTCATCCTTCAAATACTTCTTGCTGCTGCTGTTTCTTACGCCAGCATATACTTCATATCCACGGTTGAGTGCTTCTTCCACCAAAAAACCACCCACGAAGCCACTGGCTCCAGTTATCAGGAGTTTCTTCATGCCAGCTTTTTCTCAAAGATTCTGTAAGTCTTGTATTTCTTTGCATTGATGGAAATAAGTGGAGAATTCATTTCCTTGTTGCTCTCCAAAATCCACGATGCCTCGGCATATTTAATCTTTTTCCTACGGGCTGTCTCCATGTTCTTGGCATAAAAAACCACATCTATACCGAGTTTCCTGTATTCTTCCAATACTCCCAAGGTAATGACCCTTACACTAGTTATTTTGCTTTTGTTCAATAACAATTTAAAGATACCTGTAGGGAATAATCTTCCTCGTTTGATGGTGGCAAATATCTCATTCACATTTGGTATGGTCAATGAAAAGCCAATCATCCTCCCATTTTCTTCGGCTACATAAGCAAAATCCTTGTCCAGAATCATCTTCATGTCCTTGCCCATGTGCTTGAATTCATCGTCTGTCATCGGCACAAATCCCCAATTCTTATCCCAGGCAGCATTGTATATCACTTTCACTTTCTCCACTTCATTGGCAAAATCCTTCATGTTAATTTCCCTGATGGTGATGCCTCTTCGGTTCAATCGCTCTTCAACTCCCTTTGATAACCGCAGTAATTTCTCTGGCATATCCAATGGGTCGAGAACATAAGCCACCAAATCCATCTGTTTGCCAAAACCATATTTCTCCAAGAAGTCCTTGTAATATCCGGCGTTATAGGTCATCATCACCATCGGAGGTGCATCCAATCCGTCTATCAACAGGCCACAAGTTTCGTTGGTAGAGAAGTTTGTTGGCCCTATAATGCTTGTAAGGTTTTCTTTCTTCATCCAATCTGAAACGGTATCGAAGAGTTTCTTGGCCACTTCATAGTCATTGATGACATCAAAAAAGCCAAAGAACCCAACTTTTACATTGGCGAATTCATTATAGTTGTTGTTTCTGATGGCAGAAATCCTTCCTACCACCTTTCCATCTTTTAAGGCTAAATACAGATCCGCTTTAGAGTGCTTGAAGAAGGGATTCTTCTTCGGATCCATCAAATCGCTTTGAGCAATGAACAGTTCAGGAACATAATTCTTGTCATCCTTATATAAGTCGTGAGGGAAATCGATAAACAACTTCTTGTCTGCCGAGTTTTCAACTTTTTTAATTGTTATCATAAGCCTTTATGTTTAAATTTAAGGGGCAAAAATAAGCAATTATTATAGATTGCAGCAAATGATTAGAATTATAATCCCAAATATATCCATTCTTAAATGAAAGAAAGCCTAATGCATAGGCTAATGATTCAATTTCGTTTGATCATCAGTTTATACTGCCTCATTGGTACATGCTTTCCAGAGCTGATATCCGCCTGACATGTTAAGTACTTTCTGATAATCGTTTTGTTTTAATATCCGCTGAACTAGATAGCCCCTTAACCCTGCCTGACAATAGATGTAGATGTTTTTATTCTTGTCCAGTTCATTCATTCGTTCCCTGATGTCATCGACAGGAATGTTTATGGCATTTTCTATGTGCCCTGCATCAAACTCTGCTTTGGATCTTACATCAAGCAATACATCGGAGGATGTAATCTTGTTCAATTCATTCCAATAAAAAATTGAAAGTCGTCCCTGTATAATGTTCTCTGCTACAAAACCTGCCATGTTTATGGGGTCTTTTGCTGATGAATAGGGAGGTGCATAAGCATGTTCGAATTCAGCCAGTTCATAGATGTCGCTTTTGTTCCTTATTACAGAAGACAGAATGTCTATTCGCTTGTCAACGCCATCAAATCCTGCAATCTGTGCACTAAGCAATCGGCCATCTTCGGGGACAAATGCAATTTGAATGGTCATTGATTTCGATCCTGGATAATAGCCGGCATGAGAACCATTTGTAGTGGTCGAAACCACATGCTTGATGCCGGCCTTTTCAAGATGTTTGGAAGCAGTTCCGGTTGTTGCTACGGTCATGTCAAATACCTTGACGATTGCGGTGTTTATCGAACCTTTATATTGCTGAATATTACCAAGAACAACATTGTTGGCGCAAATCCTCCCTTGTTTATTGGCAGGACCAGCCAGATAGGTGTTCATCGATTGCTTTGTGATGGGATTGGTAAACTCAATGGCATCGCCAACGGCGTATATGTCAGGATTGGATGTCTGAAGATATTCATTAACCCAAATCCCTTTGGCGTCACCCAGCTTAAGTCCAGCAGAAATGGCCAATCTGGTATCGGGCCTGACCCCGATGGACATGATAACCACATCTGCATCCAAATGCTCCCCGCTTTTCATGATGACCTTTAGCCCTTCATCACCCTTTTCAAACGCAGTTACTGCCGATTCAAGATACAGTTTCACCCCTTTTGAACGAATGTGTTGCTGAACAATGGCTGCAATCGGGAAATCTACAGGAGCCAAGATTTGATTTCCCATTTCTATGATGGACACGTCAAGTCCCAGTTCATGTAGGTTTTCTGCCATCTCCAATCCTATAAATCCACCGCCGATAATGACTGCTTTTTTTACCTTCTTTTGCGTTACAAAACTTTTAATGTAATCGGTATCATTCACATTTCTTAATGTAAAGATGCCTTCATGGGTGATGCCTGGCAATGGAGGACGAATAGGTTCGGCACCTGGCGACAATACCAATTTGTCATAATTCTCGCTATATTCCTTGCCGGTTTGATGGTTGAAAGCCGTTATGGTTTTAGCTTCTGCATCAATGGCGGTTACCTCCGTCATCGTTCTGACATCTATATTGAACCGCCTGTTGAAAGCTGCTGCCGTTTGCACAAACAATGCGTTCCTATCCTTAATTACATCGCCTATATAATATGGCAAACCGCAATTGGCATAGGAGATATATTCCCCTTTTTCAAATATCACTATCTCGGCTTTCTCATCAAGGCGTCTTAATCGTGCGGCTGTGCTTGCACCGCCTGCTACTGCTCCTATTATTATGTATTTCATATCCTTATTTTATTTAACACCGCAAAATTACACAAGCCCTTTGTCCTAATTGGTAACCTATGTTACTTAATGAAAATAATATTTTATGAAACCTGCATACAACTGATATATCATGACGAATAAAGCGTGATATTCCATGACTCGTTCTTCTTGATTTTTCCCAGTTTTCAATTATAAATATCGGGAAAAGACCATTGTGTGACGGGATTGTAACATAATTACACAGAGTGTTTTCATCTTGTGTAAGAATGTTGACATTTACACACAGAGTGTTTACATCTTGTGTAAGAATGCTGACATTTATACACAGAGTGTTTACTTCTTGTGTAAGAATGTTGACATTTATACACAGAGTGTTTACATCTTGTGTAAGAATGCTGACATTTATACACAGGGTGTTTACATCTTGTGTAAGAATGCTAACATTTATACACAGGGTGTTTACATCTTGTGTAAGAATGGTAACATAGTATCACAAAATGTATAAATCATTAAAAAGGGTTTATAAATCGTTTGATAGGATTTATAAATAATAATACCATTGTTTGCCATTCTGGTAAAGGATGTAAACATAGTTTACCAGTTTGTAACCATTCCGGTAAAGGATGTAAACATGGTTTATCAATATCCTCTTTTAAAGGATATTTATCGATAAACAGCATTAATAATAATCAAAACCGATAATTTAAATAGGTAGATTATTAACAATAATGCCGTTTAGGAAAGGATATTTAGGTTAATTCAACATCTCGAAGATGCCAGCAGCGCCTTGTCCACCGCCTATGCACATGGTAACCATGCCATATTTCTGCTTTCTGCGCTTTAACTCGTTCAAAATCTGAACTGTAAGTTTGCCTCCGGTGCAACCAAGTGGATGACCCAAAGCAATGGCGCCACCGTTGACGTTTACAATTTCTGGATTGAGGCCAAGGGTTTTGATGATGGCCAAAGATTGGGAAGCAAAGGCTTCGTTTAGTTCTATCAATTCGATGTCGTTCAGCTTCAAGCCTGCTTTGCTCAAAGCCAAGGGAATAGCCTTGATGGGACCGATGCCCATGATGCGAGGTTCTACACCAGCCACAGCATAAGTGACCAAACGGGCGATGGGAGTGAGATTCAATTCCTTCATCATCTTTTCTGACATGACCATTACGAAGGCTGCTCCGTCAGAAGTCTGCGAAGAATTCCCAGCAGTTACACTTCCATCGGCAGCAAAGACGGGTTTAAGTTTTGCCAGCTTATCTATTGATGTATCAGCCCGAGGACCTTCATCTGTGGTAACAACGCTTGTTTTGGTCTTCTTCTTTTCGTTGTCGTCCAAGTAAACTTCAGAGACATTTATCGGCACTATCTGTTCCTTGAAGTAGTCATTCTTGATGGCATTGATTGCTTTTTGATGAGAATTATAGGAGAAAAGGTCCTGTTCCTCACGGGTAACGTTGTATTCCTTGGCTACCGCCTCTGCCGTCAAGCCCATTCCCCAATAATAGTCAGGATGGTTCTTGGCAACTTCAAAATTCGGGACCACCCTCCAGCCACCGAAGGGAATTGGCGACATGCTTTCAACCCCTCCTGCAACAATGCAATCGGCAATGCCGGCATGTATCTTGCTGCTCGCAATGGCTATGGTTTCCAAGCCTGAAGAACAGAACCTGTTCACCACCATTCCCGGCACATTGACCGAATCGAGACCGACAAGCGAAATCATCCGCCCCATATTGAGGCCTTGTTCGGCCTCCGGAGTGGCATTGCCCACTATCACATCCTCTATCCGGTCCTTATCCAAAGCTGGCAACGAAGCCATCAGGTGTTTCAGCACTTCTATGCCCAAATCATCAGGACGAACCGACTTGAAAACCCCTCTTGGGGCCTTTCCCACCGCTGTTCTGTAGCCTGCTACTATGTATGCATCCATATTTATTATTGTTTCTGCAAATATAACTAAATGAACGTTAATGATTTCATATAGGATATGTATGACTTGACAGTTAATAATTATATTTGCGGCCAATATTAAGATATGACAAAACATAATTGGACCAGAGAAGAGATTTCAGCGATATATCATCGCCCATTATTGGATTTGATTTACGATGCTGCAAGCATTCATAGGGCAAACAATGACTATAGTGAGGTGCAGATAAGCAGTTTGATTTCCATCAAGACAGGTGGTTGTTCCGAAGATTGTTCCTATTGCCCACAAGCAGCCAGATATCAAACCGACATAGATGTAAATCCCCTGATGCATGTATCAGAAGTACTGGATTCTGCCGTTAAGGCCAAAGCAATGGGTGCATCACGCCTTTGCATGGGGGCAGCTTGGAGAGAAGTGCGAGACAATCGTGATTTCGATAAGGTTTTGACAATGGTCAAGTCGGTCAATGAAATGGGTATGGAAGTATGTTGCACCCTTGGCATGTTGACTTACGAACAAGCTCAAAAGTTGAAGGAGGCAGGCTTATATGCATACAATCATAACATCGATTCATCAGAGGATTATTATAAACAGATCATCACTACAAGAACCTTCGATGAACGCTTGAAGACTTTGGAAAATGTTCGAAAAGCAAAGATTACCGTTTGTTCGGGTGGTATCATAGGATTGGGTGAAACCGTGGAAAATAGGGTGGGTATGCTCCATACTCTCGCCAATCTGGAACAGCATCCTGAATCCGTTCCCATCAATGCTTTGGTAGCGGTGAAGGGAACGCCTTTGGAAAACCAGGAACGCGTTTCTGTGTGGGATTTGGTGAGGATGATTGCCACTACCAGAATCATCATGCCGAAAACCGTTGTCAGATTATCGGCAGGAAGATTGGAAATGACACTGCCAGAGCAAGCTTTGTGTTTTATGGCCGGAGCCAATTCCATCTTTGCCGGGGATAAACTGTTGACAACACCCAACCCAACCGTTAATGACGATATGATGATGTTTGACATCTTGGGACTGAAGCCAAGAAAGGCGTTCAAGGAACAAGTTGAACAGAATTAATGTCTGTAATCAAGACTTTGTCTTATCCATATTCCATCAATTAAGCTTAATGCAATGTCTGAACAGTTTATTCCAATTAATGATGTCTTAAACAGAATCCTTCAGAAGAGAAAGGATGATAATCTGTATCGAACTTTACACGTTAATGATTCATTGATAGACTTTTGTTCCAATGATTATGTAAGCTTTGCAAGGTCTGTTGAATTGAAAGATAAAGTTAAGAACATTGCTGCTTCATTTGAACATTTGTCAGGAGCAACAGGTTCGCGTTCCATATCAGGAAATACTTCCTTTGCCGAAGAACTGGAGAAACAATTGGCCACATTTCATCATGCAGAGGCAGGACTACTGTTCAATTCGGGATATGATGCAAACATAGGTCTGTTCTCCTGCATTGCGAAGAAAGAAGACACCATCATCTGCGATGAATTGATTCATGCCAGCATCATTGATGGTTGCCGATTGAGCTATGCCAACAGGTTTAAGTTCGCTCATAATGATGTGAGTGATTTGGAAAAGAAATTGCAACATGCCAAAGGAACGGTATTCGTGGCTGTAGAGTCCGTATATTCAATGGATGGTGACATGGCACCATTAAAGGAAATTGCTGCTCTTTGTAAAAGATATAATGCCAACCTAATTATTGATGAAGCCCATGCTACTGGTGTATTCGGTGATCATGGCAGAGGTTTGGCAAATCAATTAGGAGTGGAACAGGATGCATTTGCAAGAGTGCACACTTTTGGCAAAGGCATTGGATGTCATGGGGCCATCGTTCTTGGCAGCGAAGTGTTGCGGAACTATCTCATCAACTTTGCCCGCTCTTTCATCTTCACTACCGCCTTGCCGGTCCATTCCTTGATAACCATTAAGTGTGCCTACGACCACATGGCTTCCGATGATTTTTACAATGGTCATCTTCATCGGATGATACATCATTTCAAGAACAACTTCAAGGGCAATGAACCCATCCATCTGATTGAAAGTTCCACTCCCATTCAATGTGTAGTTATTCCTGGCAACGAAAAGGTTAAACGCATTGCCAGACAATTGCAGGATAATGGCTTCGACATTCGAGCAATCGTCAATCCTACCGTGCCTGTTGGCAAGGAACGCTTGCGCATCAGCTTGCATATCCATAACACATTGGAAGAGGTAGATGCCCTTTTAATGGTCTTGAATCAAATCATCAATCAATAAATTAAACCGATGTCTCTCTCTTCCCGCGATAAAAAAGTCATCTGGCATCCTTATACACAGATGAAAACTGCTGCCGATTCCATTGCCATAGTCAAGGGGGAAGGTGTTTATCTTTATGATGAATACGGAAACAAATACATCGATGCCGTTTCATCCTGGTGGGTAAACATTCATGGGCATTCGCATCCTTATATTGCCAAGAAAGTTGCCGAACAGGCATGCAACCTGGAGCATGTCATCTTCGCAGGGTTTACACATGAACCAGCCATTGAGCTTGCTGAGCGTTTGTTGCCCCTTCTTCCTTGCAATCAAAGCAAGATATTCTATTCTGATGATGGTTCAACGGCGGTAGAAGTGGCCATCAAGATGGCCCTCCAGTATTGGTCCAACCAAGGCATCAATAAAACCAAGATACTTGCATTCGAACATTCCTATCATGGCGACACTTTCGGTTCCATGTCGGTGAGTGCCAGGAGTTCCTTTACTGCTCCATTCAATGACTTTCTTTTCGATGTCATTCATCTTCCATTGCCTACCAAAGGTAAGGAGATGAACACCATTGCCATCCTCGATAACCTGTTGGACAATCATCTTGATTCCTTTGCGGCATTCATCTTCGAGCCTTTGATACTCGGTGCTGGTGGCATGTTGATGGTAGAACCAGAAGTCCTTGATGTCTTGATAAATAAGTGTCAGGATGCTGGCATCATCACCATTGCCGATGAGGTGATGACGGGTTTTGGTAGAACAGGTAAACTCTTTGCTTGCAATCATCTCTCGAATCATCCCGACATCTTCTGCTTGTCGAAAGGAATTACCGGAGGAACCATGGCTTTGGGAGTAACCTCCTGCAACGAAAAGATACATGATGCTTTCTTGTCTGACGATAAGGCGAAGACCTTGTTTCATGGTCATTCCTTTACTGCCAATCCCATTGCTTGTGCTGCAGCAAACGCCAGTCTCGACTTGTTGCTGAATGACACCACACAATCGAACATGATACACATAAATAAACAGCAGCTGATGTTCATGGATAGAATGAAAGGACATGCCGCTTTGGAAGATTGCCGATGCATCGGAACCATATTGGCCATGGACATCAGGACTTCTGAAAAGACTTCCTATTTCAACTCCCTTCGTGATGAAATGTATTCTTATTTCCTGAACAAAGGCATCCTCCTACGGCCATTGGGTAACACGCTATACATCATGCCACCCTATTGCATCACCGATGAAGAACTGCAATACATCCATGATTGCATCTTTGCCTTTTGTGATGATTTGATTGATAATAAGTAAAAGGCGGTAGATTATCCAAAAATAATTTACACAATTAGTTTTAAGATTTTACTTGATACATTACTTAAATGGCAGGCTTTTTAGTAATATATCTATGTTGTTTTTAGTCATCAATACCACCAAATTATCATTTTAAACATGCCATATAATCTTTAAGTCATGTCATATAGAACATAAGTCGTGTAATATAATTATTATGTCATGTCAAATAGTCCTTAAGTCGAGTCATATAATCACTAAGTCGTCTCATATACTAATTATGTCATATCATATAGTCACTAAGTCGTGTCATATAATCTTAAAGTCATTTCATATAGCTTTTATGTAGTGTCATATAGCTCAGTTGTCATGTCATATAATCTTTAAGTCATGTCATATAGCTCTTACATCGTGTCATATAGCCGCTATATGACATGACTATTTTGCATAAACAGCATCATCTGCTTCATAAAAAGGCAGGTAAGAAAATATGTAAGGTTTATAATGTCAAAAACTACTGAAAGTTTTTTAACACTGTCAGGTTTGCAATGTTCATCAATCATGTCTGAATGGAAATGGAACTGTGAATAAATAAGCTTCAATTTATAATGTATTTAACCAAAACAACCCAGCTAACAACAAAGAATAATAGGATTTTGTATCTTTGCAGCAAATAAATCAATTATGGTTTGGTCAAAGAAAGTATGGGCCTACTGTAATGTATGCAATTAAATATTTATTGATCATGAGAAAACATATATATATCCTATTTACCATTAACCTGATAACCATATTACTGATGATGAAAACCTCACCAATGTCTTCACAAACACTACAAACAGTTCCCAATGTTGATTTGAAAAGATATGCAGGCAAGTGGCATGAAATAGCTTCTTATCCGCAACGGTTTCAGAAAGGCTGTCATTGCACCACTGCAGAATATACCTTATCGGACAAGGGTTATGTAATAGTGGAGAATAGATGCAATAGAGACAGTGTAAATGGAAAACAATCCTATATAAAGGGGAAAGCTTTTGTAGATGCAAATACGGGCAATGCCAAGTTGAAGGTACAGTTCTTCTGGCCCTTCAAAGGAAAGTATTGGATCATTGATTTGGCCGATGATTATTCCTATGCTGTCGTCAGCCATCCAAACAAGAAATATCTTTGGATTCTTTCGAGGACACCCATCATGAATGAAGACGTATATCAACAAATACTTTTTCGTCTTAAAGAAAAAGGATTTGATTTGACTAAACTTCAAAAAACCATACAAATTTAAATCATAACTTGCTCCTGGACGGCTTGTTCACAATCATTCCACACTTTCGATTTACGTTGCTTTGTGTAAACATTCAAATCCTTTAATGTATAAATGAGAACTATTGTGTTCAGCCATTATTTAAACTTATCATGGAAGCATGAACGACCAAAACATTAACTTTGCAGCATGAATAATAGTAACATCCTAAGCCGAGAAGAGAACTCGGAAATCAATGAATTATATCACAAATACCTGCAGAATCCTGATGCTGTAGATGATAACTGGAGAATATTCTTTGAAGGTGTTGAATTTGCCAATCTATCAAAACCTGATAAGCAATCGAGTATTGACATTGATTCCGAATTCAAAGTAATAAACTTGATAAATGGTTATCGTAATAGGGGACATCTGTTCACCAAAACCAATCCGGTAAGGGAACGAAGGAAATACTTGCCTACATTGGCATTAGAGAACTTTGGATTGAATGAAGAAGATTTGACAACGGTCTTTCAGGCAGGAAATCTGATTGGCATCGGAGCTTCTACGCTATCTGCAATTGTTGCTCACCTTGAAGCAACATATTGTGGAAGCATAGGAGCAGAATACAAGTATATCCGAACTCCTGAAGTGGTGGATTGGCTGGAACATAAGATGGAAAGCACCGCCAACTCAAGAGAATTCGGCATGGATGAGAAGAAGCATATCTTAAAGAAGCTCAATGAAGCCCAAGCGTTTGAAAGTTTTCTGCATGTGAAGTTTGTTGGTCAAAAACGTTTTTCCATTGAAGGCAGCGAAGCCTTGATACCTGCGCTTGATGCCATCATTGAATATGGTGCAGAGATGGGAATAAAGGAATTCGTGATAGGAATGTCGCATCGTGGCCGATTGAATGTGCTGTCGAACATCATGGGGAAATCTTATGAAGACATATTCACGGAATTTGAAGGCTTGGAATATGATGAAATCAACTTTGCTGGAGATGTGAAGTATCATATGGGATATTCAAGTGATGTGACTACGGATAAAGGAAAGAAAATACATTTGGGTTTGGCCGCCAACCCATCTCATTTGGAGGCTGTAGATCCGGTGGTACAGGGTATTGTGCGATCAAAGATAGATAACACCCCAGGAGCAGATGAAAACTGGATTGCGCCCATACTAATACATGGCGATGCAGCCATTGCAGGGCAAGGTGTGGTGTATGAGGTGATACAGATGTCTCAACTGCATGGCTTCAAGACGGGTGGAACCATTCATTTGGTGGTTAATAATCAAATTGGGTTCACTACAACCTATCTTGATGGGCGTTCATCCACTTATTGTACGGATGTAGCCAAAGTAACGCTATCCCCTGTATTTCATGTCAATGCCGATGATGTGGAAGCTTTGATTTATACCATTCAATTGGCAGTTGAATTCAGACAGACCTTTCATCGTGATGTTTTCATTGATATACTTGGATATCGTAAATATGGACACAACGAGAGTGATGAACCAAGGTTCACTCAACCATTGTTATACAAAGCCATTGCATCGCATCCAAACCTTCGTGAGATATACAAGGAGAAACTATTGGCACAAGGAGAGATAACGACCGAAATGGTAAACGAGATGGAGAAGGAGTTCAAACTGCTTTTGCAGAAGAACCTGGATGAAGCCAAAGAAGCTACCAACTTGTCAATGCCGAAGGAATATCCAAGAGGGAAATGGAAAGAAATGCGTGTGGCCAAGAAAGTAGATTTCGAGTCTTCGATAAGTACTTGTGTGGACAAGGAAACACTGATGATGATAGGAGAAAGGATAACGGAACTGCCAGAAGGAAAGAAGTTCTTTGACAAGACGGTAAGGCTGTTCGCTGAGCGAAAGGAGATGATTAAAAAGGGAGAAAGGATCAATTGGGCAATGGCAGAATTGCTTGCCTATGGTTCTTTGCTCGATGAAGGATTTCCTGTTTATTTCTCTGGCCAGGATGTAGAGCGTGGAACATTTTCTCATCGTCATGCCGTGCTTCCTGTGGAGGACAGCGAGGAACATTACACGCCTTTAAACAATATAAAACAGGAACAGGCGAAATTTCATATCTATAACAGCCTTTTAAGTGAATATGCCGTACTTGGTTTCGAGTTTGGCTATGCTTTGAATGCCCCAAACACTTTAGTTATCTGGGAAGCGCAGTTTGGTGATTTCAATAATGGCGCACAAATAATCATTGATCAATTCATAAGCAGTGCAGAGGATAAATGGAAGCAGATGAATGGCATGGTGTTGTTGCTTCCGCATGGTTATGAAGGCCAAGGAGCGGAACATTCAAACGCCCGTCCTGAAAGGTTTCTGCAACTGTGTGCCCAAAACAACATGCAGGTGGTCAATTGCAGCACTCCTGCCAATTTCTTCCATGTATTAAGAAGACAGATGAAGAGGGACTTCAGGAAACCATTGATAGTTTTGACTCCAAAGAGCCTTCTTCGACATCCAAAATGCATTTCAAGTTTGGATGATTTGACTGTAGGTGGTTTCAAGGAACTTTATGATGATTCGATAATTGAAGCAAATGATACAGACAAATTGGTTTTCTGTTCAGGCAAGATATATTATGAACTGATGGCAGAACGCGAAAAACGAAACAGGAAAGATTTGGCCATCATACGCATAGAACAATTATATCCTTTTCCTCAGAAACAATTTCAACAGCTGATATCTAAATATTACATGGCAAAAGATTATTTATGGGTACAGGAAGAGCCTGAAAACATGGGTGCCTGGAGTTATCTGTTGCGCACGGTAAAAGGAGTCAACTTCCAATTGATTTCAAGGCCAGAAAGTGCCAGTCCGGCCACCGGTTCACATCATAGTCACGACCGCGAACAAGCTGAATTATTGGAAAAAGTTTTTGCATGATAAGCAGCCGATAAGCCTTTGTCATTAATATAAATTCAGCCATTAAACAATTAGTTTCGTCTCGTTTTAAAACAGGAGGAAGCATAGCTATGCCAGTTGTTCTCATTGATTTTTTGATGACATAAGGATAAAGAATTCCTTTTCGGCATGATGACGGCCAATGTGTTCTTGGATTGATGGGTTGATGATGATAAAAATTAGTTTTGCAAATATATGGGAACATATTATGCCATCCAAATTTATTTTCATTCATGCCATGTTCTAAAACTTAAGTACGGACATCATTTTAGTCAACACAAAGTTCTGCTACCTATCTTATAAATCATTATTTCAATGCAAAATCCTTCCATTTCAAGCTAAAACCCAAAAAAACTTAGCTAAGAAGTAAAAATACCAAGCAAAGAAGTTTAGAAACTATACAAAGAAGTTCAGAAACTATGCAAAGAAGTTCAGAAACTATGCAAAGAAGTTGAGAAACTATACAAAGAAGTCCAGAAACTATACAAAGAAGTTCAGAAACTATGCATGGAAGTTGAGAAACTATACAAAGAAGTTGAGAAACTATGCTTGGTATTTTTACTTCTTAGCTAAGTTTTTTTGGTTCCAAGCTAAGAATTTAAGTTTTTTTAGCTTGGTATTTATACTTAAAAACCTAAAAGGTTTGCTCTAAAACAATGAAATGCAAATAATGCATCAAGTAGTTTTGGTTCGTATTCTCAAGCAAATGCTCCATACATTAGCAGTTTTACTTTTTGATGAAGAAACAGGAATTGACAATAAGGATATTTTTGTTTAATTTTGCAAATAATAAATAAACATGTCATGAAAAAAATAATTCTAATCGGAATTTTGATGTCCTGCATGATATCAATTGTCAATGCACAACAATATTATCCAATGCTTGATACAATAAACAAATGGGTATATGGCAGCAGCATTTGTGCTGTAAGCCCGCACCAAAAAAGTACTACCTCCGCCTCTTGTGGTTATCCAAATATTCCTTCCTGGGATTATGCCGAAATTTATACCACTCAAGATACCTTGATAGATACGTTGATTTACAAGACCGTCATTGCCGGCGATTATAGCACATCAAATTATTGTCTTTATGGGTTCATTCGCGAAGATACGGCAATGAAAAAAATATATTTCAAGGATACGACCAACAATCCTGAGATGCTTTTATATGATTTTTCGATGCAGATAGGGGATACCATAAATCTTCATTTTTTTAACAGTGGCAATTATTTTGAAAATGGACGATATCGCCTCGATTCCATCACCAGCATCAATTTACCCGTTGGTGCCCGAAGGGTTTTTTATCTTAAATGTGATACTTGCGCCTTTTATTATGGTCAGCATTTGATGGTTTGGATAGAAGGTTTGGGATTTCCTGGCGATGTCATTTATCCCTATTCCATAAACATGACAGGAATGTGTCCTTGTCATGAGATTTTGAATTATTATAATGATAATTATTTCAGTCAATTGATAAACTGTTTCGAACATGCCAACAAAGTATATTATGATACCTTGAATGCCGCTTTAATGGATACTTGTTATTATCACAAAGTATGTGGTGGTGGAGTGCCTGAAATAAAATCTTTGTCGTCATTCGAATTTGCACCCAATCCTGCCAATGACGCCATTACCATAGAAATGAAAATATCCATGGCAGATGATTTTGAACTCGACATTAGAGACTTGAAAGGCAAGCAAATCCTGAAGAAAATATCGTTTGGAAAACTTGGTAAGGGAACCTATCAAAAAACTGTTGATGTATCAAGTTTGCCATCTGGCATGTACATTATTGAATGCAACGCTAAATCAGGTTCATTATATAGAAAATTGGTCATTCAGAAATAGAAAAAAAATAGGTTCATATAATATGTAATCGTTTTATATAATAACATTTACATATTTTCAATTCTTATTTGATTTATTTGGTTATTCTATTTTTGCAATATATAAAAAACATAAGCATCATGAAAGAAATTTGGGATGAACGATATGGAAAGGCGGAATATGCCTATGGCGAGGAACCGAACCGATACTTGGAGGAACATTTGCAAACGATGCCGGTGGGAAACATCCTTTTCCCAGCAGAAGGAGAAGGACGGAACGCGGTATTTGCAGCAAGGTTGGGATGGAAGGTATCTGCATTCGACCAAAGCATTGCTGGTCAGGCGAAAGCATTGGCATTGGCGGCAAAGCATCAGGTAACGATTGATTATGAAGTGGGGGAGTTTCAAGATATCAAGTATCAGCCCGAACAGTTTGATGTTATTGCACTTATTTATGCTCATTTTCCTGCGGACAAGAAAGCTGAATACAATCAACAACTTGCTAAATACTTGAAACCTGGTGGAACGATATTGTTCGAAGCATTCAGCAAGCGCCACTTGGAATATAATTCTGTGAACCCAAAAGTAGGCGGCCCAAAAGAAGAAGGCATGCTGTTCTCCATCGAAGAGCTAAAGACCTACTTCCATGACTTTGACATCATCGAGTTAAAGGAAGAAGAAATAGAATTGCATGAGGGAATCTACCACAATGGTAAAGGTTCTGTCATTCGATTTATCGGAAAGAAAAAGTAAGCATGATACTGCATTTAAGCAGCAAGGCGTCAAAGGAAATGAATTTGGAATTTTATCTTACTATTAAAGAATTACCCCTTGAACTCACCAAACACCGACCGCATGGTATCGGCAATTTCGCCTAAAGAAGCATAACATTCCACAGCTTGCAGGATGGCAGGCATCAAGTTTTCATTTCCTTGTGCCGCTTCCTTTAGTTTTTTCAAGGAAGCAACAACCTGTTCATTGTTTCTTTCGGCCTTTACCTTGTTAAGTTTATCAATCTGAAAAGCACGAACGGAATCATTGACCTTCAATAGGTTCATATGCGGCTTGTCTTCGGTCACAAACTTGTTTATGCCTACAATCACCTTCTTGCCACTGGCTATGTCGTTTTGATATTTATATGCCGACATGGCTATTTCGTTTTGAAGAAACCCTTCTTCTATCGCCTTCACCGAACCACCTAAGGCATCAATCTTATGGATGTATTCCCAAGCCTTACGCTCTATTTCATCCGTCAATGCTTCGATATAATAAGACCCACCCAAAGGATCGACGGTATCTCCTACACCGCTTTCATAAGCTATTATCTGTTGAGTTCTTATTGCAATCCTCGCAGCCTCTTCTGTAGGTAGGGCAAGTGCTTCATCATATCCGTTGGTGTGCAATGACTGAGTGCCACCCATCACTGCAGCCATGGCTTGTATGGTAACCCGGATTATGTTGTTTATCGGTTGCTGGGCAGTCAAGGTTGAGCCTCCGGTTTGGGTATGAAAACGCAATTGCATGGCCCTTTCATCTGTGGCACCGAGTTCTTTAGTGATGTTTGCCCACATCCTTCGTGCTGCTCGGAATTTGGAAACTTCTTCCAACAGGTTATTGTGAGAATTGAAAAAGAAAGACAATCGTTTGGCAAAAACATTTATGTCCAAACCCTTGTCTATGGCAGCTTTCAAATAGGCCTTGCCATTAGCCAAAGTAAAAGCCAATTCCTGAACAGAATCGGAACCTGCTTCGCGGATATGATAACCGGAGATGGAAATCGTATTCCAATTTGGAACTTCCTTGCTGCAATATTCAAAGATATCGGTGATGATGCGCATGGAAGCAGTAGGAGGATAGATGTAGGTGCCTCTGGCGGCATATTCTTTCAGTATGTCATTTTGAATGGTGCCTGAAATCTTTTTCAAGTCTGCACCTTGTTTCTTTGCCAATGCAATGTACATGGCTAGCAATATGGAAGCCGTTGAATTGATGGTCATGGAGGTGGTGATGTCTTCCAGTTTAATTCCATCAAAAAGTATTTCAATGTCTTTCAATGTATCGATAGCAACGCCTGACTTACCAACTTCACCATCCGACATTTCATGGTCAGAATCAAAACCTATCTGCGTTGGCAAATCGAAGGCAACACTCAAACCTGTAGTGCCATTTTTCAGCAAGTAATGATAGCGCTTGTTGCTTTCTTCTGCAGTGCTGAATCCTGCATACTGACGCATGGTCCATAACTTGGAACGATAACCGCTTGCCTTGATTCCTCGAAGAAAAGGAAACTTTCCAGGAGCCTCGATAGGATGACTCAAAGTATCATAAACCTCTTTTATTTCAATTCCCGAATCAGTTTCAAACTTCTTTTCGGTCTCGCTTTTATCTTTAGACATAATGATATTTAGATTTGAAAACTCAAAGAATCATCAATTAAAAAAGTTCCCTGACTTCATTCTTGAGAAACTCAATGGCTTTATAGGTTGGCATCTTTTCTGTGCGCAATATCTCTTCGAAGACTTGTTTGCTCAAATCGATTGAAGTACCATTTTCACCAACATTGGTAGATGCGATATTCACCAGTTTCACCATATCTTCCTTGGCCATCTTTACCATTTCCCAAGCCAAAGAAGAAACATAAAGCTGTTGGGTAAGATTATGCTCGTACTCGGCACGGATGGCAAGTATCAGGTCGTTCTGAAACTGCCTGGCATTCTGATTTGGATCGTTAAGCCTCACCAGAATATTGTTGGGAGAAATGCGCTCCAACAACAAAATCAAGCGTTCATAAGCCTGCAATCGCAAAGGAACCATATCCTTTTGCATGCCTTTTTTTAATTCCAACAGTTTCAGTCGGTAAGAATTGTCAAGAAAATTCTTTACCAACAAGTAAGCAGCACCCAATACTATTGCCGCAGGAATGAAATACATTAGGGTTTCTATAAGTTTGCCAAAGTCCATATTTATTAGTTTTTGATTGCGGCAAAGTTATATAAACGATTTGATTTGGATGATTTTGATAATCATTGTTCAATAATTGGGGATGCCTTCGTTAAATATAATTATGCCGTCCGCAGCCTTGCGGGTGTCATCGTTAAAAACAATTGTGTCATCCGCAGCCTTGCAGATGCCATCGTCAAAAATAATTATGCCATCCGCAGCCTTGCGGGTGCCATCGTTAAAAACAATTGTGCCATCCGCAGCCTTGCGGGTGCCATCGTTAAAAACAATTGTGCCATCCGCAGTCTTGCGGGTGCCATCGTTAAAAATAATTATGCCATCGCGGACACCCGGGATGCCATCGTTAAAAATAATTATGCCATCGCGGACATTGGATTAGGTACATTATTAATATTATTACCTATTATAATAATGGCATCGGCGAAAGCTGTGCCATCATGATGATAGGAAAATTAAAATAGGGGTAATGAAAATTGTGTTGAAGGAGGAGGTGATTTTATTCCTCGATGTCGAGAATATGCCCCATCTTGTCTCGTTTGGTGTCGAGATAGGCCTTGTTGTGCACGTTCGATTTGATTAGGATGGGCACATTTTCGGTAACCTCGAGGCCATAACCGATTAGTCCGGCACGTTTGGTTGGATTGTTCGACATCAAACGCATTTTTGTGATGCCCAAATTGCGTAATATTTGTGCCCCTACGCCATAGTCACGCTCATCCATCTTAAATCCGAGAGCCAGGTTGGCTTCCACCGTATCCATGCCCTGTTCCTGCAGGTTATAAGCCTTTAATTTATTGAGTAAACCTATTCCGCGGCCTTCCTGATTGATATATAATAGCACGCCTTTGCCTGCTTCGTCAATCATTTTCATGGCTTTGTGAAGTTGGGGGCCACAGTCGCAACGGCAACTGCCAAATATGTCGCCAGTGATGCAAGAAGAATGCACGCGAACCAATATCGGTTCGTCTTTTTCCCAAGTGCCTTTCACTAAAGCCAGATGCTCCATGCCATTGCTTGTTTCCTTATAGGCCACAAGTTTAAAGTCGCCCCAAGCAGTGGGTAGGGTGACTTCTATCTGGCGTTCTATAAGGGTTTCGTGCTGAAGGCGATACTTGATGAGGTCTTCGATGGAAATGATTTTCAAGTCAAATCGTTGGGCGATTTTAAAGAGGTCGGGCAAGCGTGCCATGGTGCCGTCTTCATTCATTATTTCTACCAGCACACCTGCTTTTTCGAAGCCTGCAAGGGAAGAAATATCAACGGAAGCCTCGGTATGTCCAGAGCGTTTTAAAACACCTCCATTGCGAGCCTTTAAAGGGAAGATATGACCAGGACGGCCAAGGTCTTCAGGTTTAGTTTCGGGGTCTATAAGCGAATGAATGGTCTTCGAACGGTCACTCGCAGAGATGCCTGTAGTACATCCATGACCCAACAAATCAACGCTGATGGTGAAAGGTGTTTCATGCGAGGAGGTATTGTTAGCCACCATCATTTCTAGTTCTAATTCTTTGCATCTATCTTCTGTTATGGCGGTGCAAATCAACCCACGGCCATGGGTAGCCATAAAGTTCACCACTTCGGGCGAAGCATTGCGGGCAGCAGTCACAAAATCGCCTTCGTTTTCACGATCTTCATCATCCACGACTATAATGACTTTGCCTGCCCTGATATCCTCAAGGGCCTCATCTATAGTATTTAAAGTAAGCTTGTTATTTTTCATTTATGGATGCAAAATTATATAAATTTTAAGTAGAATAGAAGGCAATCAATGTTTAGAAACATCATTAGTAATACAAAACAAAATGGCTAACTGTGCTTATATTTCAAGGGCATGTAGATTTTACAAGCGGTCTTTGAAACTTACATATCCTATTAGGCGATAGGCAAGCTTGGCCATGGTATATTCGGAGAGTATTTGTCCTTCGGTAGGGGCAATTTCCACTATATCAAAACCGATAACATTTTTCGTTTTGCAAACCATCCTAAGGAATTCGAGGGTTTCATTCCAGAAGAGGCCGTTAGGCTCTGCCGTACCCACCGAAGGCACTATCGAAGGGTCGAAACCGTCTGCATCAATGGTTATATAGACATTTTCTGTAAGGGTTTCCAATGCTTCCTTCATCCAATTCGGATTCGTACGGATCTTATGGGCATAGAAAGTATGAATGTTCGAAGAAGCTTTTATCAAATCTGATTCTTCCTTGCATTGAGCCCGAATGCCTATCTGAGTGAGGTTAAAGCCTAGCTCATGAATTCGAGCCATGACCGAAGCATGCGAATAGATATTGTCGTGATAAGAAGACCTTAAGTCGGAATGGGCATCAAATTGCAGCACTGTTATATTGTCATACTTCTTTGCATGAGCTTTAACAAATCCGAGTGTTACTGTATGCTCCGCTCCCAAAGACACCACGAACTTTTGGTCATTCAATAAGGCAGTAGTGTGTTCTTCAATGAGGGCTATGGCATCAGCATCTACCTTATCCCCAAATTCAATGGCCGGAACCGTAGCAATGGGGTTGGTGTTTAATGTTTCTATGTCCAATTCTTCATCATAAAACTCCACAAAGTGAGATGCTTCAACCATGGCTGCAGGGCCTTTTGCAGAACCCTCAAGGTAAGAGGAGGTGTGCTCATAAGGCACCTGTTGAATGACAAATTTGGCTTTGTCGTAGGAATATTGATTCTCGTCTTCTATTCCCAAGAAATTCTGATCTGTTGATAAACCTTTCATATTATTTATTGTTTGAATTTAAAGTAATGAAACCACCGACAATCCAGAAGAATTATCGGTGGTTTCAACAACCGAATGATTATTTTTTAATTATTTGCCTACCACGTCCCTAACCAACTGGGCAGCTTCCTTTAACAGGATGGCAGAATATACTTTCAGTCCACTGTCGTCTATAATCTTTTTGGCTTCTACCGCATTGGTGCCTTGCAAACGAACGATGATAGGCACTGGAATCTCTCCTATACTCTTATAAGCATCAACAATACCTTGCGCAACTCTATCACAACGGACGATACCACCAAATATATTTACCAAAATGGCTTTTACATTAGGATCTTTTAGAATGATTCTGAATGCTTGTTCAACTCTGGCAGCATTAGCTGTTCCGCCTACATCCAGGAAGTTTGCGGGAAAGCCCCCTGCCAATTTGATGATGTCCATAGTCGCCATGGCAAGGCCGGCACCATTAACCATACAGCCCACATTACCATCCAGTTTCACATAATTCAAATCATGTTCACCTGCTTCCACCTCGGTAGGGTCTTCTTCGGTTAAGTCTCTCATCGCTGCATAATCTGGATGGCGATAAAGGGCATTTTCATCCAAATTTACCTTAGCATCTACCGCTATTATCTTATTGTCTGAAGTCTTAAGTACAGGATTAATCTCAAACATCGAAGCATCTATTGAATCATACGCTTTATAAAGGCTTGCAACAAACTTGTTCATCTCCTTAAACGCTGTTCCAGAAAGTCCCAGATTGAAGGCAATTTTCCGTGTCTGAAATGCTTGCAAGCCAACTGAAGGATCAACTTCTTCCTTGAAAATCAGGTGAGGTGTCTTTGCTGCCACTTCTTCAATATCCATACCGCCTTCGGTAGAATACATGATGATGTTCCTGCCAGTCTGTCTGTTTAGCAGTACACTCATATAGAATTCCGCCGTTTTGCTCTCCCCTGGGTAATAAACATCTTGAGCAATGAGCACTTTGTTAACTTTCTTTCCTGCAGCCCCTGTTTGAGGAGTTACCAGCTGCATGCCTATAATGTCTTTCGCTCTATCTCGCACTTCATCCAAAGATTTCGCCAGTTTCACACCACCACCTTTGCCCCTGCCACCAGCGTGAATCTGGGCTTTCACCACCCACCAGCCGGTACCCGTTTGTTTTTGCAATTCTTTCGCCGCTTCCACTGCCAATTCAGGAGTGTCGGCTACGATGCCCTCTTGTATTGCCACACCGAAGTGTTTCAATATCGACTTACCTTGATATTCGTGTATATTCATACTTTTAAATGTTTATTAATGCTCTTTTTTATAATTGACTAACGGGGCAAATATAGGAAATCTATCTTTTGTTTGATGGTATGGTCGATTAAAACGAATTTATGCAGAATTGCTTGAATCATCAATCATTTTAGTTTGATGTAGGGCAGAATAGATAAAAATAATGTAGCTTTGCAATCTCAATAGGATTAAAATATCATAAAGCTGATGGTTAGATTGAAAAAATAGCATTGAAACTTAGTAAATAACGAAGCAAATTGAAAATTGTGCAACATGCCCGGGTGGCGAAATTGGTATACGCTGCGGTCTCAGAAGCCGTTGGAGTTAAATCCGTAGGAGTTCGAGTCTCCTCTCGGGCACAATAAGTTTTGATGCTATTATCAATGAATTTACAAATGATGGCAAGGATTTCAAGTTTTGGATGCTTAAAAACGATTCATCAGCGATAACCTGACTGAAATCCATGGATTTTAAAAATAAAATATCAATTACTAACCAATCTCTAACGGAGCCCAACAACCTTCGCCAGTCCTTGACTAGCAGCTGCTCCGAAAGATGGTTATAGATCCTACCTTTTTTTTACTGCCCCTTTCCATTTTTTTGGAGCAATGCCTTACTGTCAGGCTTGGTGGCAATAAATATTTGCATTGCCAGCCGATGATGCCTATATATATAGGTATGGAATTTTATTGGAACGGGTTCAATTTTTATAATAGCTAATTAATGAATATGGATAAGGAAGTAAAAAAACTAAGCCTGGATAGCGAAAAGATTATCCATATTTTGCTTAAACATCTGATGGTTTTGAAAAACGAAAATGCTTTCATGAAGAATAAGGAAGGGTTACTAAACGATTTTTCCTTAAATGCATTAAAAGAGGATGGTAGTAAACAGTTGTATGGAGGTATTCCTGATTTAGGTGATGGTAGTAAACAGTTGTATGGAGGCATTCCTGATTTAGGTGATGGTAGTAAACAGTTGTATGGAGGCATTCCTGATTTATGGGATGGTAGTAAACAGTTGTATGGAGGCATACCCGATTTAG
>CAIWCG010000125.1 GCA_903911135.1 uncultured Bacteroidota bacterium | reverse complement strand
TGACAGGTCGGCCTTTTTCTCGCCGTCCTGTAAGGTGTTAATTTCCCATACCTGTGAGGAAATGTTCGCTATCTGTTTGTTTCGGCGAAAAGGCAAAGCCTTTTCGCCGAAACCAGGTTACTTGCAAAAAGCCCTTTCGAGGCAACCTGCCGTCAGAGCATAGCCCCGATAGTAGCGGCAGCCCGCTGCGTGGTGTCGGTAATGGGAAGGCAGCGGCTACAGCGGATAGCGGGACTGGCCATGATACGAGAAGAAACCGTAGGCTCCAAATAATCATGCTATATAATATATAGGAATGGTTTTTATAGTTTTGCCCCGATAATCGAATAACGAAACAGTAAATAACAGCATGATAAACGTAGCCTGCCTTACCTTCAATCCCTTCAGCGAAAACACTTATGTATTATGGGATGAAACCCAAGAATGCATCATCATAGACCCTGGGTGCTATGATGCGGACGAAGAAACGGAACTCGCCGAATTCATTTCAAACAATAACCTGAAGCCGATAAGGGTGGTGCTCACGCATGCTCACATAGACCATGTTTTGGGCAATAAATTCGTCATGGAAAAATATGATATTCCCCTCCAACTTCATAAAAAGGAGCAGGATGGGTTGAAACAGGCACCCATTTATGGTACCATGTGGGGTATAAATATGGTTCCATCGCCCGAGCCAAGCACTTTTTTGGATGAAAATGATAAAATAACTTTTGGCAAGTCGAAATTGGATATATTTTTCACCCCCGGCCATTCTTCAGGCAGCATCAGTCTGTATTCCAACGAAGACAATTTTGTCATCTCCGGTGATGTGCTTTTCAGGCTCTCCATAGGCCGAACTGACTTGCCTGGCGGCGATTTCGACACTTTGATAACAAGCATAAAAACCAAACTTTTCACGCTGCCAGATGGAGTAAAAGTCTATTCAGGCCATGGCGAACCAACTACCATTGGCTACGAAAAACAGCATAACCCATTCCTTGATAATCGGATCTAAACCACGCATATCCGCCGAATCCACCGATTTTGGAAGATATTTTTAACAATCACCGTTACTTTTGACAAACCTTTTTTTATATTTGCGGAAACAATTTAATAATAAACAATTATGGCAAAAGAAATTATGGCGTATTGCATGAAGACTAAGAAGAAAGAGTCCATGCTGAAAGCGATGATAACCAAAACCTCTAGAGGTGGTTATTTAGCTCAAGGAGAAACAAAAGATGGCAACAAGATGGCATTGATGATGTCAGAAGCAACTGCTCTTGCAGCCATCAAAGACGGTCTAGCCAAGAAAGCTTGGTAAAGTAATCGAAAGCCCTGCGAAAGTGGGGCTTTCTTTTTTTAGAAGAGTTTCAAAAGAATTTTATTCGCCACCAATTCTTAACAAGAGTCGGTGGCTTTTCTTTTAATCAGCAACAACGCTTAAATCAACAGGAACCACTTGCGTAATTCCTGCCTCAACCATTGTAATACCGTAAAGGATATTGGCACTTGCCATGGTGCGTTTGTTATGGGTGATGATGATGAATTGCGAGTTGTCCGAAAACTTCTTGATGATCTTCGTAAACTTGTCAATGTTCGAGTCATCGAGCGGAGCATCCACCTCATCGAAAATGCAAAAAGGAGCAGGCTTCAATAAGTAGATGGCAAACAATAAAGCGGTGGCTGTTAATGTCTTTTCTCCTCCAGACAATTGATTGATCGTTAATGGTCTTTTGCCTTTTGGCTGGGCGATTATATTTATTTCGCTTTCCAATGGATCGGCTGTTGAAGTCAACAATAAATCGCAGCTATCTTCCTCCGAAAATAACGAACGGAAAACAAGAATGAAGTTTTCCCTTATTTTGGTAAATGCATCAGTGAATTTCTCTCTTGCGGTAGCATCAATTTCAGAGATTGTCTGCATCAGCGAATCCTTGGCCTTGCTCAAATCGTCCTTTTGTTGAAGGATGAATGTATGTCGTTCCTTGATTTCATTATAAGCCTCTACTGCCATTGGATTCACAGGGCCAAAATCGGAAATCTGGTTCTTGATCTTATCCAACTTGTTCCTTAATTCCTCTTCATTTATGTCCTTTTGTTTTTCAACCTTCTCATCCCCTTCCATCAAATCTTCAATGTTGATGTTGAACTCGATATTCAGACGTTCCTTCAAGGAATTAAGTTGAATCTTGATATCTGTTACCTTTTCTTTAATAGTCTGAATCAATAAGTCCGATTGTTCTTTTCGTTTTCTCAAATCCCTAATCTTGCCTTCTATTTCATCTATCGATCCACGAGATTTAAAGTAATCCGTTTCAGCAACATTTACTTCCTTTTCAAAAATGGCCTTATCGGAATACATCTTTATCAGATTTTCATCTGAACCTTCTGTATTGGTAATAATTTCAAGGATTTGTTCCTTCGTTTTTTCCAATTCAGCCTGTTCAGTTTTTATCCCAATGTTTATGTTTTCAAGTTGGGTTGTCCTAAATGTCAAATCCCTAATAATGGTATCAATCTTATTCTTCTGTTGAATGAACTGGATGTTCTGCTGATTGTATTTATTCTTAAGTTCATCAACCTCCTTCGTCATCTGTTCTACAATCAACTGCTTTTCATCCCTTTTATTGATCAAATCGAGATAGCTTTTCTCCAATTCAACCAATTGCTTTTCATAACCTTCAGCATGAGAGAAGTACGAACTTTCCAAATCATTTATCTGCGACTTAATGTATTCAGTTCTCTTTTGGTTGGTATCGATGTTCTGTACCATGTTCTCCAATTTGTTCTTTATGGAAATGGATTCATTGTTGAGCTTATTGAATGTCTCTTCAGTGAGCTTGTTTTCCTTGGTTAAATCAACAAGTTGAGATTTTAATTTGGTTAATTTCTCATTTATTTTTTCAGCATCCGATCGAATCTTTATTCTATTCTTTTCAAGCTGAGCTATTTCTTTCTGGATTTCTTCAAGATTTTTGTTCCTGCCAATTCTTTTACCGGTAAATAATCCTACCGAGCCGCCTGACAACGATTTTGAGGTTCTTACATATTTCCCGTTTTGAGACAAAAGTATATAACTTTCATCTGGTAAATCGGCAGATGAAACATGTTCTTGTTCATTCATCATGATATAAACATTACGCAATAAATGCTTCATCAATGAATCATATTGATTTTCCATCTCAACTATTTGCAATGAATGAATGCAGCCGGGAATGTCTGCTATCATTTCATTTTCTGATTGCTTGGTTGAGTTTATATTGAAATAGCTCAAAATAAAGAAATGGGCCCTGCCTCCTGATGATTCATTTAAAATTGTAATGGATTGTTGGGCCTCCTCCACTGTTTCCACAACAAAATAATTCATTACTGGTTCAAGGTAATTCTCTATGGCTGCCTTGAATTCCTGCTTACATGAAATGATATCTGCCAATAGCGGTGCTTTTTTCAATACTGGTACGTTTTTCTTCAAAAAACGAATAGACTCGGGGAATCCTTCCAGATTATCAATCATGCCTTTGGTGAGGTTATATTCATTCTGCTTGGCATCCAATTTTCTATTTTCCGCAATCAGGTCATTTTGCAATAAAGTAGCTTCTTGAGCAGTCTTGTTTATATCCTCTTCCAATGATTTCAATTGCTCTGCACCTTTTATTTTTGACTTCTCTACAGATACCAGTTGACCATTAAGTCCGTCAAGGATTTTTTGAGTTTCCTCTTTTGTTTTTTCTAAGGCTGCCTTATCTGGTTCAAGACGATTCAATTCATTTATCAAAGATTCCTTTTGAGTTTGCTTTACCGCAAAAGTCTTTTCAAGATCATGACGATTAAACAAAACCTTTTGGGCCTCTTTTACCAATTCATTCAATTCGCCTTGAGAATCATCAAGGTCTTTCTTTTTTGAATCAAGAATAACCTTGAGTTCATTTAACAAACCTTCCAGCTTTCCTAAAAGTTCATTTTCAACTTCCTTGTCAAACTCAAGAGTCTTGATTAAATCGGAAGTAAGGGTGTAATTATCCTTATCGGTTTTAAGTTTGTTTTCAAGGTTTGATTCTTTGTCCTTCAAAAAAGTCAAGCGTTCATTCTTTACCCGTTTTTCGTTTTCATGAGTAGAAATGACGGTGTTCAATTCGTTCAACTTTTTTTGAGATGCCGATAGCTGTTTTTCCTTATCAAGACTATCTAACTTTTGATTTTCAAGACCGGCTTCATGAGTTGCTATTGCACTTTCAATCTCCAGGTGGGTTGATTTTTCGCCCTCCTCATTATGTTGTAAAACTTCAAAATCTCTTTTGAAATTTCGGATTGAAAGCATGGCCACTTCGGTGCTTAACTCCTTGTATTGTTCCTTCAGTTTGGAATACTTTTCGGCTTTCTTTGCCTGCGATTCCAATGTTTTGAGATTCTTTTCAATTTCAAACAAAAGGTCATTGACACGGCTAAGGTCTGCTTCGGTTTCTTCAAGTTTGGAAAACGTTTGCTTCTTGCGCAATTTATATTTCGAAATCCCTGCCGCCTCTTCAAACAAAAGTTTTAACGTACTGTTTTTATCATTGATGATTTCGTCCACCATTTTCAATTCGATGATGGAATAAGAATCGCTGCCGATACCGGTATCCAAAAATAAATCGGTGATGTCCTTCAGCCGGCAAGGAATATTATTGATAAGATATTCGCTGTCGCCAGTGCGGTATAATTTTCTGGTTATGGTGATGTGAGAAAATTCTGTAGGCAGAATGTTCTTGGTGTTTTCGAAGGAAAGGGAAACTTCGGCAAGGTTGGATGGCTTGCGGTTTTTGGTGCCATTAAAAATGATGTTTTCCATCTTTTCCGATCGGAGCATCCGTGTTTTTTGTTCGCCCAGAACCCAACGGATGGCATCTACAACATTGCTTTTGCCAGAACCGTTTGGGCCGACAATGGCTGTAACGCCGGTATCAAAAAGGATGGTGATCTTGTCGCCAAAGCTTTTGAATCCCTTGATTTCTAATGATGTAAGACGCATTTTTTTATTTAATGGGCTGCAAAGCTAAAAATTATACTGAAATCAAAGGGCTTTTACTGTAAATATATTTGTTTGGGCAAGATAGGGGCTTTTAAGAATTTGGGGATGACGATGAATTTGGAGACAAAAATGCTTGCCGGAGGATTAATAATGAAAATAGTGATTTTATCATTTAATTTTGATTAATGAGCATTGGTAATTGTAGAAAATTCATTTTTAATTACTTATTGATTAAAAGATTTATTATAAATGGTTATTTTGGTTGATGGAGCATTATATTATAATTATAAAAACTGACCTTTAAAAAATGGAG
>CAIWCG010000124.1 GCA_903911135.1 uncultured Bacteroidota bacterium | reverse complement strand
GGTTCACCACCCAGCTGGTCTGGATTTGCAATCCAGACCATTAAAAATGGACACGAAAACCCAAATTATGAGTTCACCGATGCCAATTATGAGAGCAACAATGCCAAATTATGAGTTCACCGATGCCAATTATGAGAGCAACAATACCAATTATGAGTTCACCGATGCCTCTTATGAGTACAACAATACCAATTATGAGCGCTCCGATGCCAATTATGAGCGCTCCGATGTCAATTATGAGAGCAACAATGCCAATTATGAGAGCTCCGATGCCTCTTATGAGCGTAACAATTCCAATTATGAGTCACTATTTTCCCTTAAAACCCCATAAATTCCGCCCCCCACAAACTAAAAAGGAGTTTTCCCATCCCTTCAGAAACTTCTGAACCTATAAAAACTTTTTTGCATGGTTTCCGTGAATCCGAAGGCCATATAAAAGACAAATTTCATCACCCACCCACCTGAAAATTACCCATAAAACATACTATATATATAAGCATAAAATTAAAAATAAGCCCTGCCCCTTGTTTTTCTCTGTCGAGTTTGTTAATTTTACATCGAAATTGAATAAAGGTATTACCTATAAATTAATAAAATGAAAAAGATTTACACACTATTGGCGGCCATGATGCTGCTGGGTGGAGTTGCCATGGCGCAAAACTCTACCAACTCTATGCTTGTGAATGGGATGAAGGGCCATCCATTGCCGGCTAACTTCAAAGATAATTCGGTGCATCAATCTACGCGTCATGAGAAATCGGGCCCTATCTCTTTTTGGATAGATATAGATTCGGCGGATAAATGGAACCAGCTTAGTTGGATTGGAAATAGTTATAATAGTTTTTTATGGGATGCCAATATGCATTATGTCCTTGCAGATTCATCTTATCGATTCTTCACCGTTTCGTTTGATACTTTGATTGATTCATATAATGTTGTGCCAACGGGGTATTCATCATCATTATATGATTCCGTAAAAGTGGATTCCTTGGCTATGTTAGTTGGGCAGGAAAACAATTCAGGAAATGATGATACCTTAATTTGTAAAATAGGAGGCATCAACAGCCACGGTTATCCCACATCCACCATCTATTGGACGGATACTTTGATTATTCCTTTTAATGCACCGCTTTCTCCATCTAGTTGGGTTGGAGATTTGTATAATCTTCATTTTGCCCCTAACATTCAACTGCCTACCAACCGTTTTTGCGTTACTTTGGAATATCATGGTAACCTATTGGATACTTTTGGGGTAGTAATAGGATTTCCTTCTCCAGGAACATGTTCCCAATGGGGCGGTGCTCCTTATGCAACACACTCAAGTTGTTATCCAAACACATTTTATTACAATACAGGCGTAGGGCATATAACCCCAGACCAAAATGGAATTGATTCGGTTATGTATCGTAATTGTGATGGAAATTACTATCGAGATTCTTCGAGCTTTATTCAAAATGCAATGTATAGGGCTTATGTTGAGCTTTCTGGCTCATCCAGTGGCTGTGTAGGTTTCAGTGCCACCTTAAATCCTACTGCGGCCTTATGTTCCACTTGTGCTGATGGTTGGGTATCGTGTACGCCAACAGGAGGGACTTCGCCTTATACCTTTCATTGGAGCAATGGTGTCACCTCACAAAATGCCACCGGATTATTGCCTGGGAATTATACCGTAACGATAACGGATGCTGCCAGTTGCGTGACCAGCCAGAGTGCCACCATAACCGATGCGAATGTATGTTCGGCCACCTTCCTATTGTATCCCGATACGGCAGCACATACGTATTGGATAGTGAACCAGAGTCATGGTCAAGCGCCGATTCATTATGATTGGAATTGGGGAGATGCTTCCACGCATGATACGATTGCTTATCCTACACATACCTATGCAGCAGCCGGAAATTATACCATCACGCTATCCATCACCGATGCCATCGGGTGCTCTACAAGTTACAACAACAGCTATTATCTGCAACGAACAAGCAATTCGATGATTTCGGTGCATGTAATACAATCAACAGGCATCAACGAAATCAATAATACGAATAAGATAATCGTTTATCCTAATCCGGCGAAAAATACCATAGCCATTCATCAAAGTATTTCTTCCGCAAATGAACAAATAATCATTACCGATATCTTGGGTCATGAGGTTTATAAAGCACCGCTCACCGGCATAGACAATACCATAGAGCTTACCAAATGGAGCAATGGCGTTTATTTCTATGAAGTAAAAAGCGAGAAAGAAAGCATAAGAGGCAAGTTCATCAAGCAATAAAAGGATAAGAGATTATTACAAAAGGCGGTACAGATAGTGCCGCCTTTTTTGTTATAGGGGTTTTTGTGGGCATTGTGTATATTTGCAGCTTAAATAAATAAAAAAGATATGAGCACATTGATTATTAATTCAGAGAACAAAGATGACTTGAAACTCTTTAAGGAATTGGCTAAAAGGCTTGGCTTATCTTCAAAAATTCTTACTGAAGAGGAGAAAGAAGATCATGCCTTGTTATTGATGATGAATGAAGCTGATCTTTCTAAAAAGGTAAGCGAGGCTTCTATTCTAAAAAAACTTAGAACTTAATGAAGGTAGAATATACCGATAGATTTAGTAAGGACATTGACAAAATAACTGAAAAATCTCTCATGAAATCTCTTGACGAGACCATTACGAAAGTCAAGCTCGCAAAAGGCCTTCATGACCTTTCTAACATAAAGAAGATAAAAGGACATTCGTCTGCCTATAGAATCAGAATCGGAGATTATAGAATAGGTATTTTTGTTAAAGAGGATAGTATTATATTTGTAAGAGTCCTCCATAGAAAAGATATTTATAAATCATTTCCATAAACGTTAGAAGTTTTTTCACCCCCCAACATTCAGTATATGACGGTCACATTACTGAATTTGCAACTTGGTTCCTAATAAATAAGAATTTTGAATTCTTTCATTAACCATAGAGGCGGTACAGATGGTGCCGCCTTTTTTTGCTTTGTTGCGAGTAGTATCTTTTAAATTTGCAGTTTTGCTGTTTCGTAGCTTGGGCGAGGGAGTGTAGTGGCGCCGAAGGCGGTTCTTTGCCGCCTATTGGCTTAAGGGGATGGCGGCAAAAACGGAGCATAGCGACCCCACAGAACACCCCGACCTCTTTTAGCTGCCTTTTTTCCCTTGGCAGCTAAAAGGGGGCGCCCCCAAAAGATAATTATAATGGTGGTGGGCATAAAAGGAACAGGGCAGAAGTATCGGATACTTCTGCCCTGTATTCAGTGGGGTAAACTGGATTATAGCCAGGAAAGGAAGTAGTCGTCGGACTTGATTTTCAGCGAGTCTTCGGTGAGCCAGAGTGGTTTGAAGGTATCCACCATTACGGCCAGCTCGAGGGTTTCTTTGGCTCCGATGCTTTTTTCTACTGTGCCTGGGTGTGGCCCATGTGGAATGCCACCCGGATGGAGCGTTATCTGGCCTTTCACCACGCTTTTGCGGCTCATGAAATCGCCATCGACGTAATAGAGAACTTCGTCGGAGTCGATGTTGCTGTGATTATATGGTGCCGGAATGGCTTGCGGATGATAATCGAACAAACGGGGCACAAAGGAACAGATGACGAAATTGTGCGCCTCGAAGGTTTGGTGTACAGGAGGGGGCTGATGGACTCGGCCTGTGATGGGCTCGAAATCGTGAATGGAAAAGGCCCAGGGATAGAGGTTTCCGTCCCAGCCAATAGCATCGAAAGGATGGGTGGCGAGGATGAAGGGGTGCATCATGCCTTCCTTTTTTATCATCACCTTGAAGTCGCCTTTTTCGTCGTAGGTCTCCAGGTTCATCGGCTTGCGGATATCGCGCTCGCAGAAGGGAGAATGTTCCAACAGTTGGCCATATTCGTTTCTGTATCGTTTCGGTGTAATGATGGGACTGTGTGATTCAACAATGAACAGACGGTTGTTTTCGTCCTTGAATTCTATCTGGTAGATGGTTCCACGTGGAATGACCAGATAGTCGCCATAACCGAAATCGAGGTTTCCATATATAGATTTCAAGGTTCCGGAACCTACATGAACAAAGATAACTTCGTCGGAATCGGCATTCTTGTAGAAATAATCCTTCAACGACTGTTGTGGCGCCGACAAGCAGATATTCAAATCATTGTTGACGAGAATATGTTTTCTGCTTAGTAGGTAATCAGCGACCGGATTGACATTGAAGCCCAAAAAGCTTTCGTTCTTCAAGTTCTTTTTATAGGCAATCTTGGGCTCCACCGAAAAAGGTTCACCCACATGCTTCACCAATGTAGGCGGATGGCAATGATAGATGATGGAATAGATGTTTGCAAAGCCTTCGGAAGAAACCAGTTCTTCGGCATAAAGGCCACCATCGGGTTTGCGATAAACTATGTGGCGCTTTTGAGGGAACTTCCCTAAGGAGTGATATTGTGGCATAATGATAAATTTTTATTCGTGGCAAAAATAGCAAGAAAATTTTGCATTCATGAACTCTACCATCATTTATCGTTGATGTACCTACCAAAAATAAAAAGAGCCAGGCATTATACCTGGCTCCATTTAAATTGAATCTATTGACAATGGTTAATAGACTACCTTATTTGTAATCATTTTTGTTTCATTTCTTACGGAAACAAAATACAAGCCCTTAGGTAGAAAATTCAAATCGAGAGTGATATCGTTGCCACCTTTGTAGATAGTTTCTTTTTGTTGTTTGATGATGTTTCCCAAAACATCGTACACAATTATGTTTACTTCCTCATTGTTACTGTCAAAAACCTGAACATGCATGGAATTATTTTCATTATTGCCATAAACCTTTGTCACCTCAAAAACATCCTTGCCAATAGTTATTGGTACCAACCCGGAAAGAGTAAAATGACCGTCGAAATCGGTTTGTTTAAGTTGATAATACACAAGGCCAATTACAGGATTTTCATCTATTGCATGGTAATTATTTTCAGCATTTGAATTTCCATGTCCAGCAACTTCGGCTACAAAATCAAAGGTTTCCTTGTCAATGGTTCTTTCAACGGTAAATTTATCATTGTTTATTTCAGATTCAGTTGTCCAATAGAGATCAACATTTTTCCCATTGTAATTGGCAGTAAAATTTAGAAGTTCTATTGGCAAAGGATTACCGACAGTAGAAAGAGCCCATGGAGAAAAATTAGTTACCCCATATATCCTGACTTTTCCATATCCGGTAGCTAGATTGTTTGTAGAAATGCCACCTTGTGTTGCGTTTGCCGTCCATCCGTATATGGTTGAATTTGCAGGTGCTACCCAATTGCTATAGGAGGAAAGCCATCGTTGCGCCTTTAAACCTGAAGATTCATTAACAATAGGTCTTTCATCATAGCCATATCCAAAAACCATTGATCCTCTTACAAAATTTCCACTTACAACAGGTGTAACGTCGATTTGCCAATATCTACCTGCAATATGGATACTGTCGGTTGGGTGGGTACCCGAAGAATCCCTGATATGAGTTACTGCATTTGGCCAAGACGGATATGGTTTCTTTGCTATGGTATCTCTTGGAGCATAAGTCGCAACTTTTACCCAGCAGTCATGTGAAGCAGTTGCTGAATCATTGAAAACAAATGGAATATAATACCCACGTTTATTACCAAAAGGAAAGGTATAATTAATATTTCCTTGACTGACATACCGTTTAACTGCTGCATGATTTAAAGAATCTTCAGCCAAAATATAACCTAAAGGTACAGTTGTATTATTTGAAATGGCCGTTGAACTTGAATTCTTTATTATTATTGAATCTCCGTTCAATTTTAAAATTCCACTGTTAAGGGCTAAAATTCCAGATGCATTAAGGCTAATAGGAGATTTTAGTTTTAATGTATCTCCAGATAGTCCAGGATTTAAAGTTATATTGTTAAAATCAACGACGCTATCTAAAACAACGAATGTTTTTGTTCCAGTATTTGGTGATGTTGCATCGCCGAATTGAAATTTATTAGAATAATTCACATCAATCGTTTTTGTCCCAGTTCCATTTCCAAATTTAACATCGCCAGCTGTCCCTGTATTCCATTGATGAAACAATAATGTTCCACTACCAATATATAAAGAAGAATTTGCATCAACATCAAATGTGGCTGAAGTATTATTGTTTGTGCCAAATTTATTAATTGTTATTATTGATGCCCCAGAACTGGAATTTGCATCATCATAACTAAATCTCGCACCACTTGAAACGATTACCTGAGAGGCTATATTTAAATTTCCTCCCTGGATATCCATAAAACCATGGATACCAGTAGTTGTAATCGAGTTGCCAGTAGTATTGCCAAGCGTATCATTACTTGAATTAGTTGTCATCCTAAATAGGCCATTATTCGTAATTGAATAATTTCCTGATAATAAAATTCCACCGTTCAACTCCAAGCCAGCAGTAGCAGGTATAACAAAGGGTGAACTGGTGGTTGTAACAGTTGATGTTACTTCACTAATCCTAAATAATCCATTTGTAAGGGCCAAATTACCAGACATTGAAATGGTTTGATTTTGAACATTTTCAAGAATATAGGTTGTGTCGGATCCCTTATTTACAGTAATGTTATGAAATACAGCTGGATAAACTCCATTTATAACTTCATAAGTATTTGCATTACCAGTAAAGTTAATTGTACTATTGTTTGCAATAAAAGTTGTTTGGCCATATAGACCGTTATACCAACTGCCATATACATCTAAACTATAACTGCCATTTATTGTCAATGAATCATTATCTCCATACAAATTCATGTTTTGACAAATTGCACCAGTTCCGTTAATAACTGGGAAATGCAAGGGTAATAAATTTCCATCAATATGAGCTGGTATTGTTGCTGATGGAATGCTTGAACACCAATTATAAATATTAAACCAATCATTGCTTACCCCTCCACACCATTGACCAGGCCCATAATATGATGGTACAACTGTAATATATAATGAGTCAACGGTTGTATAAATTCCGCATGAAGAATTATAGGCTTTTACTGTTAACCATCCAGAATTTGTTCCCAATGTTAATGATAAAGTATCGGTATGCTGATAATTTAAAGTCGCGTCAATCAAATTGCTATAATCCCAAATATAACTTGTTGCATTGGTTACAGCTGGAATTGTATACAATACATTTGTATAAGAACAGATGTTATTATATCCTGAAATTGGACTAATGGCACCAAGTCCAGGCGTAATTGTTACGGTAACTGAACTTGTTTTTGGGCAAACACCAATACTGTCAGGATATCCGGTATTACCTCCATTCAATGTAACTGTATATGTTGTTGTAACTGTTGGCGAAACTTGCGGGTTTTGAGATGTTGGATTGGTTAATGAAGCATCTGTTGGATTTGCTGTCCAATAATATGACGGTTGAGAAGCAAATAAATAGGCATCATTCGATGCTGACCAAGTATTTGCATTTCTACTGCTTAAATAAAATGCATTTTCTCCTAATGAATCTTGAATTCCTTGTGTATAGGATCCAGATGGAACGGTAGTATTCTGAAATTCAATCAAGTTAGAAGTTTCATGCAAAATCATATATGCAGTAACTGCATTTGAACTTGTTGTGTCCCATACTGCATTATATTTTATCACAAATTCACGGTTGGGAGTTGACCCGATGGTAGTATATTGGATGGATCCACCATAATTTGATTTCATATCTGACCATACCAAACCAATAGCATCATTCCCAGTTCCTAAAACAGTATTGTCAGGTAGTGATGGCGAAGTTGGAGCGAAATAATAACTGCTGAATTCAACAAAGCCATTTGACCCAATATTCATAATTGTTCTAGCATTACCAAAAAAATGAAATGTAAAAGGCAATGTTACTGTATAAGCTCCATCATCACTATCTCCTGAGGTCCATGAACTAATTGATGTATAAGTTCCTCCTGGTGCAGAGTAATTCATCCTTGTAATGTGTCCATAGAATAATGAATCACCGACATTATTGATTACTGAATTTGCATGCAGATAAGTTGATGCTCCACTGCACATGGTTGAAACATCGGAGGTGGCGGTAACCTTGCTAACATAGATAGTTAGCGTGGAGGTATCATTGTTTAAATTAATATCAGTACAAGCACATGGAACAATAGAACTTGTTGTCCAAGATTTAATATAATATTTCCCTGGTTGAGACAAATCCCAGGCATGACTGGTAGCAACACCTATTGATTGTCCTCCACCTATGGGAGCAATGATATTCCCAGAATCCAACACACTCCAAACTTGGGCGCCATTTAAACTATCTGTAATTCTTGTGTAAACTTTCCCTTGCGATATCATACTGAAACTTAAAGTGGAACTGCTGAAATTCGTTACCGAATCGACAATATACAAGCCCCCGGTAGTGCATAGCGGATAGGTCCCCGATGTAATCGGGGGGTACGCACAAGTATCCGTATTCGGGGGATATATTGTCGTTATCCCCATATCGGACCCGGTTCTGGTAAATATCAATTTATAATTCTGGAGTTCGTGAGCATTTAGCCGAACGGGCTGGGTCCCGGTACCCGAAAAAGTATTTGTATTGGCAGTACTTTGTGTAAATACATTACTTGCCGTTGGCGATCCGGCATAAGTGGCAGAATTTAACCCACAAACATAATAGTCAGGATAATTGCCCGTATACTGGTTGGCCATCCATTGATAATAAAACTCGATGGTATTGGAAGTTTTATGCAGTCGCACTTGAAACCACAATCTTCGGAAAGTACCTGTCCAAACTTTGAAGGTCATTTGCCTCCATTCAACTACAACCATAGTATCTCCCGCTATAATATTCCCTGGGCTATAATACCAGGTAATGCAAGTGTTTAATGGATGTGGTGTTGAGCCAGTTCTTCCTGTTTGAAGGTCTGCATAAAACGGGGCTATGGTTCTGGCTGAATACGAATTGTTGCTGGTAAACGTAGTATTGTAATTCGAACTTGAAAACAAATGATAAAACGAATAGTTACTACCATTATAGGCAGTATCTGCCGTTGCTGTGCCCGAACTCCAGCCTCTGTTTGCATTGACCGAATACCAAGGTCGTTGTTTTGCTGCCAAGGTGGCTGACGACAAGGTATCCAAAACGATGAACCCATTGGTGGAGATATAGAAATAATTGCAATTTATTCCGTCATAGTTAAAGGTGAAAGGCAAGGCCTGTGGCGTGCTGATGTCGTTGTCCAAATTGTTGCTGTTGGTGAAAGTAGGCAGCACATGCCCCGTATAATTGAACATTTCTTGCCAGGTAACATTGGCAGGATGCGCATTTCCTGTCCATATCTGCAAGCGCGAAACGGAATACGAACCCAACGTTGCATTCGACTGTTGCCACATCATCTGGCACAGCACAATCAGCGCTAAAATCCTGGTTACTTTCAGTACATTTTTATTCATTATGATCGAGGTGTTTTTTTTAGTTTGGAAGTCACTTTGTTTTCGAGCCACAAAATTACACAAAAATGTTCGGTTATACAAATTTTATTTTGCAATTTCTTAAAAATCTTACAACCATTTCTTAAAATTCTACTCCTTTTCGTCCCCTCCCATATTCGATTTTTATTCTGGAACAAGGTATTGATTTTTTGAAGCCTATGTTCCGTTCTCGTACCGATGTACGTCCTGCCAGCCATCAATTATCTCTGCCTTACCCCCCAAAAATGCCAACGCACAAGAGGATAATCTTGGGCATGTCAGGGCTAGACTCTATGGCAGGTTGCTTCGATCATGTTTTCATCCCAAAACCTGCATTTCGACGCCAGTTAAATGGAATTTGACCATCGTCGGCGGCATTTTGACGGTAGTCAAAATGGATTTGACAAGAGTAGAAGTGATTTTGACGCTCGTCAAAATGGCTTTGACAACGGTCATTTTGACTTTGACCATCGTCATTTTGGGTTCGACAACCGTCAAAATGAATTTGACCACCGTAAAAATGGAAAATTTGGTGAAAAACCCGAAAAAAATGGTTCAGGAAATGGTTTCTTTGATAAAAGAAATGGTTTCTGCTATAAGAGAAATGCTTTCTTTGCTTTGAGAAATGATTTCTTAAACCTAAGAAATGAATTCTTTGATGTAAGAAATGGTTTCTTAGATAAGAGAAATGAATTCTTAGATATAAGAAATGGTTTCTTTGATACCAGAAATGGGTGATTTTAGCTTGATTTAGCTTGAAGTTGTCCGAAGATTAGAGAATTTGTTGCGAGAACTGCCTGTGGTGTTGGCAGCAATCGTGGTTCGGAGCTTGGGCGAGGGAGCGGAGAGGAGCCGAAGGCTGTTCTTTGCCTCCTATTGGCCTTTGGTGGTGGAGGCAAAAACGGAGCGTAGCGAACCCTCGTAGCACCCCGACCCCTTGCAGCAGCCCTTTCCCTTAAGGCTGCTGCTGGGGGCGCCCCAAAAGGAAAATTAGGAATCATAAATTTAGAATTAGGAGTGAGGAAGGGGTTAATGGGAGGCGGTTTTGGAGGATAAAACAAGGGTTTGGGCGGGTTCGAAATTGTTAATTAATGCCTTGGAACAGAGAGTTTTATAAGGAGGAGGAGAAAAAATTATAAAAATTCTGACAAAATCATTTGCAGAACCATTTTATAAAATTATATTTGCAGTCTTGAAATAAGATAGCAATATGAGTTCGATAATTGAAATAAGAGGCCGCCAGATTCTGGATTCTCGCGGAAACCCAACAGTAGAAGTGGATGTATATACCGAAAGTGGTGCATTTGGAAGGGCAGCAGTGCCATCGGGTGCCTCTACTGGCGTGCATGAAGCCGTGGAATTGCGCGATAACGACCCGGGAAGATATTTGGGCAAGGGAGTTTTGCATGCCGTGAACAATGTAAATACGGTTTTGCGCAAGGAACTGAAAGGTTTTCAGGTGGCCGACCAGAAATTGATTGATGAAACGATGATTGCCTTAGACGGCAAGGAGGATAAGTCGGTTTTAGGCGCCAATGCCATTTTGGGTGTTTCGCTAGCAGTGGCAAAAGCGGCAGCTCAAGAAGCAGGACAGCCTTTGTATCGATACGTTGGCGGCATAAATACCAACATTTTGCCTATCCCGATGATGAATATCCTCAATGGTGGAGCGCATGCCGATAATAATGTGGATTTTCAGGAATTCATGATCATGCCTGTTGGTGCCGATAGCTTTTCTGAAGCCTTGCGTATGGGGACAGAGATTTTTCATCGCCTGAAAAAGGTGTTGAAGGAAAAGAAAATGTCATCCAATGTGGGCGATGAAGGTGGTTTTGCGCCTAACTTGGCTTCAAATACGGAAGCGATTGAAACCGTGCTTCAAGCCATAGAGGGAGCGGGATATAAACCGGGAGAACAGGTTTACATAGCACTCGACCCTGCAGCGTCAGAGTTTTATAACAATGAAAAGAAGCGTTATGTGTTCAAAAAATCAACCAATGAAGAACTTACTTCAGAACAAATGGTTTCTTATTGGGCTGATTGGTGTGCGAAATACCCTATTCTTTCAATAGAAGACGGTTTGGCAGAAGATGATTGGGATGGTTGGAAACTGATGACAGAAAGATTAGGCAATAAGATTCAATTGGTGGGAGATGATTTGTTTGTTACTAATGTAAAAAGACTTCAAAAGGGCATTGACTTGGGCATTGCCAATTCCATCCTAATAAAAGTCAATCAGATTGGAACATTAACTGAAACCATCAATGCAGTTGAGCTGGCTAAAATAAATGGATATACTTCGGTAATGAGCCATCGATCCGGTGAAACAGAAGATACTACCATAGCCGATTTGGCAGTTGCTTTGAGCACCGGAGAAATAAAAACAGGTTCGGCATCTAGGTCTGACAGGATTGCAAAATACAATCAATTATTAAGGATTGAGGAACAATTAGGCGATGATGCTCGTTATATAGGTAAAGAATTCAAGTTTTTGAAAAAATAAATTAGATTGAACATAGATTTATGAGCGAGGTAATAGATTATGATGATGATGGCGAAATAATAGAACATAGACACCACCGCCATAAGCATCGTAAAAGGATTAAACAAAAAATTAGAGTCAAGAAAACAAGTTCCAGATTTACCAAAAAAGCCAAAAACATATTTAAATATATCATGTGGACAATAATTATTGGGTTATTTATATTGAGTATTTTTTTGCTCGCTTCCGAGTTGAATAAGTCTGGGGTTATAAAAGACAGAAGAAATAAAACGGATTATAGTCCTTTAAAAATAAATAGCCGCCAACCGCATTATTCATCTGCTCTATGTATTCAGTACATTTCAATATTTACTTCTTAATTTAAAGATATATTTCTAAATTTTTATAATAATTAAAAAAACAACATTATGGACAAGTTAAAAGAAGATTTCGCGAAAAAAGCATTACCATTCGCGGTTCAGTTAAAAGAGTTTGTAAAAGCTCATGGTGATCAGGTTATTGGTCAATACACCATTGATCAGGTATATAGCGGTATGAAGGGAATGATTGGTATGGTTACTGAAACCTCCAAGCTAGACCCTGAAGAAGGTATTCGTTTCCGTGGATATTCCATCCCGGAATTGGCCGAGAAGCTTCCAAAGGCAAAGGATGGCGACGAACCCTTGCCAGAGGGAATCTTCTATCTCATGCTTATGGACCAACTTCCAACAGATGAAGATGTTCATGGAATCAGTAACCAATGGGTAAGAAGAAGCAATGTTCCTAAACATGTTTTCGACATGCTTGATTCGTTGCCAAAATCGACCCATCCGATGACCCAGTTCAGTGCAGCTGTCTTGGCTTTGCAAACAGAATCGGTTTTTGCTGCTGCTTATAGAAAAGGTATCAACAAAAAGGACCATTGGGATCCTATGTACGAGGATATCATGAATCTTATCGCTCGTTTGCCAAGAGTTGCTGCCTATATATATAGAAGGGTTTATAAGGATGATGTTCATATCGAACCGAATCACAAACTGGATTGGGCTGCCAATTTTGCCCACATGCTCGGTTATGATGATGTCGAATTCCATCGATTGATGCGTTTGTATCTTACCATTCATGCCGACCATGAAGGTGGAAACGTTTCGGCTCATGCCACCCACTTGGTAGGCACTGCCTTGAGCGATGCTTATTATTCTTTCTCTGCAGGTATGAACGGTCTTGCCGGTCCTTTGCATGGACTTGCAAACCAAGAAGTAGTTCGTTGGATTTTGGATTTGAAGGAATCTTTCGGTGGTCGTGTGCCAACCAAAGATGAGATTGCCGAATATGTGAAGAAAACCCTTTCCGAAGGCAAAGTAGTTCCAGGATATGGCCATGCAGTATTGCGTAAAACTGATCCACGATACACTGCACAAAGGGAATTTGCCTTGAAATTCATGCCTGATGATGAGAACTTCCAGATTGTCAGCAATATATATGAAGTCGTCCCTCCAATTTTGTCAACCATCGGAAAAATCAAGAATCCTTGGCCAAATGTAGATGCCCATTCAGGCGTTTTGCTCATTCATTATGGCATGGTAGAATACGATTTCTATACCGTCCTATTTGGCGTTTCTCGCGCCCTTGGCGTATTGACTTCCTTGTTGTGGGATAGGGCTTTGGGCACTCCGCTCGAACGTCCTGGTTCTGTCACCAGCGACTGGATTTTCAAACAAGGTCTCAAAAAAGTGGAAAACAATTAAAATCCACCAAACCCCATTTATAAAAAGCCATACTCTCATAGTGTGGCTTTTTTTATTGATGATTAGCAGGATAGTATGATAGCTCAATAAATTGAAGCAATTATAATATCCATATTAATTTATGATGATGCCAATGATATGCTTGACAAAAAATCCATAAAACATTAAAAACCTTAAAAACACCAATCCTCTTAAGATGATTGACCTTTTGTAGCTTAAAAACACCAATCCTCTTAAGACGATTGACCTTTTGTGGCTTAAAAACACCAATCCTCTTAAGAGGATTGACCTTTTTAAGGTTTTAAGCTGCAAAATACCAATTCTATCAATACACCTGGCATTTTTAAGACCATAAACACCAGACTCATTAATGGGAATGCCCTTTTTAAGACCAACAAATGTTAATCCCATTAATAAGACTGGCATTTTTAAGGTTTTTAATGATTATTGATGATTATGCATGAAAATTTGGCCTATCAAAACTTTATAATCCTCAATAACAGATTAAATAATTTGGTATATTTTTTGAAAATAATCTTGATAAAAGAAAGATTTTGTAGATTTGCTACCATAATTAAAAATAAATAGTACTAATGAAAAACGCATTAATGATTATCGTTCTGTCCGTTTTCTCGGCAATGTCATTTGCCCAAATGGACACCATTTACACCAATAATGAAAAAATCGCCTGTTCCGTAAAGGAAATTACCGCCGATGCGATTAAATTCAGTTATCCTAATGAAGATTTGGTAAATACGGTTTATAAAAATACGGTTCAAAAGGTAGTGATGAAATCAGGACGAGTACAAACATTTGCTGAAGCCACCTCCTACAAGACCGTTTTTGGTGCTGAAGATTGTGAAAATGTTACCTTGACATCAGTTCAAAGCGAAGTGAATGGCCTTTTCAAATTGGGTGAAGTAAGTGCCAAAGCGAAGGGAACGACAGTTTTATCCAGCATGGAAAAAGTGAAGGAAAGGGCCTATCATAAGATGAAGGTAGTGGCGGCAATGATGGCGGCAAATATTGTATATCTTACCCAAAACAATACTACAGGAAATCAAATGGGCACCCAGTTTACAGCAGGGAAATCAACCGAAACCAATCTGGCAGGGGTGGCTTATTCGAATAAATTGCCGAATTTTGATGATTTCGTAAAACTGATTGGAGAAAGGACCCAGTTTCAGACCTTTGAAAAACTTGTTTTGAGTGGCAGCGATGCAGATATGAGCAAGTATCAGTCCATAAAGAATCTCAAAGTTTTGAGGGTTTATAACGAAAGTGGTTTGATCATGATGGATGCAAAAATGGAAGGCAATAATTTCACCACCTTCAGGGTCATTCATTTTGAAAACAATGGATTTACCTTGGTTTATAAAGACCGCGATACGATTTATAATTATAAGATAGGATTCTAAAATTCCATATCATTTGTCCCTATTTTCATTCAATGATTATAGTTTCTTTTCAATCCATAATCATTGAAAAATCCATAATGGCAAGCTTATAGAAGCGTTAGAGTTTGTTATTTAAAGGATAAAGCCTATTTTTGCGCCCCTTAATAATCAAAAATATAATATAATAACATGGCTACAACATCAGATATTCATCTCGGATCGGTGATTCGATTTAATGGAGAATTATGTGTGATAACGGAATATCAACATCGAACTCCGGGAAATCTTCGCGCCTTTTATCAGGCAAAAATGAAGAATGTAAAGACAGGAAAATCAGCTGAATACCGCTTCCGTTCAGGCGAAGAAGTGGAATTGGTAAGAATGGAATACAAGGAACTACAATATATATATAAAGAGGATGCACATTTGATTTGCATGGATAACGAGACCTACGAACAAATGCACATTCCTGCAGATTTGTTTGGAGAAAATGCCCGTTTCCTGAAAGAAGGCATGACCGTAAAGGTTGCATTCGAAGGCGATACGCCAATCATTGCAGATGCCCCTACATTCGTGGAATTGGAAGTTACCTATACCGAACCTGGTGAGCGAGGAAATACCGCTACCAACACCTTGAAAGCTGCAACCTTGGAGACAGGTGCTGAAGTTCAAGTACCCTTGTTCGTGAATATCGGTGAAATCATAAAGATTGATACACGGGATTCGAGCTATTGCGGAAAAATAAAGTAAATAATTGTTTGACGATTCGGTGATTTATCGTCATTAATAATACAAATGAATTTTCTTGCCCACCTTTACTTGTCAGGCGACGACCCTGAAGTAACGGTGGGCAATTTCATTGCAGACCATGTGGTGGGCAAGCATTATGACAACTATAGTGATGGCATCATCAAGGGTATTGAATTGCATCGGGAGATAGACCGTTTTACCGATTCACATCCTATAGTTGAGGTTGGTAAGATACGTTTACGACCAGCCTATCATAAATATTCCCCGGTGATATTGGATATCTTTTATGATCATTTCTTGGCTGTGAATTGGCATGATTATTCAAAAATACCTTTGAAGGATTATTCAAAGCAATGCTATGAAATCGTGATGAATAAGGAAGAAATTTTACCTGTTGGCATTAAAAAGTTGATGCCCTATATGATTGAATACGATTGGTTGTATAATTATTCCAACTTCATGGGGATAGAAAAGGTATTGAATGGCATGTCGAGAAAGGCCAAGTTCAAGTCAAACATGGAGTTGTCAATCGGCGATTTGAAAAGGAATTTTGACTTATATGATAAGGAGTTCAAAGAGTTCTTTCAAGACTTGATTAAAGCAGTCGAAGTCTTTGGTAAGAGCCATTAATAATTGCTTTCTTAATTTTGTCCATTCGCAACAAGATATTCTGCAATTTGAACGGCATTGGTAGCTGCTCCCTTGCGGAGATTATCGGCTACAATCCATAGGTTCAGCGTATTGGGATTGGAGTCATCCCGTCTGATTCTCCCAACAAAAACATCATCCTTACCGAAGGCAAACAAAGGCATGGGATAAACATTGTTCTTTGGGTCATCCTCAACAACAACACCTTTTGTATTGGATAGTATTTCTCGAACCTCCTTCACATCGAAATCATTTTCAAATTCAATGTTCACGGACTCGGAATGACCGCCATTCACCGGAACACGAACGCAGGTAGCGGTGATTCGAATCGAATCATCGCCAAGTATCTTTCTGGTTTCATTCACCATTTTCATCTCTTCTTTGGTGTAATCATTATCCAAAAAAACATCACAATGAGGAATACAATTCTTATCGATTGGATAATGATAAACCATTTCACCGGTTATCCGACTACGTTCATTCTCCATCTGTTGCAAGGCCTTTGCACCTGTTCCACTGACGGATTGATAGGTGGAGATAACCAATCGTTTTATCTTGAATCTCTTATGCAAGGGTGCCAAAGCCATCACCATTTGTATGGTGGAGCAATTTGGATTGGCAATGATCTTATCCGCTTTGGTCAATACATTGGCATTGATTTCAGGAACAATAAGTTTCTTGTCCTTATCCATTCGCCATGCTGAAGAATTGTCGATGACGGTAGTTCCAACGGCGGCAAATCGTGGAGCATGTTCCAGCGATGTATTACCACCGGCAGAAAACAATGCGATATCAGGTTTCATCATCAGGGCATCATCCATTCCGATGACTTTATATTCCTTGCCTTTATAAACTACCTTCTTTCCTATGGACTTATCCGTTGCCACCGGAATCAGTTCGGTTAGAGGGAAATCATGCTCTTCCAAAACCTTCAACATCATGCTGCCAACCAATCCCGTGGCACCTATTACGGCTACTTTCATCTTTGATTAATATTTATGAGAAGCATTATAACAAAAATCGCTCTCATTTATTATTAGTAATTTTAAAATTTCTTTCTACAAATAAATACCCAATTAGAAATGCAAAAATACAGTTTCAGGAGATTAATGCACTCCAACAAGATTCCTTTAACCTTTCTATTGATGATGCTGATGATGAACATCGGTTCCTTTGCGCAGGTTAACGATGGTTTCATTGATGGAGATTTTACGCTGAACCCGGCATGGAACGGCAATGCGGCAAATTTCAAGATCAACTCATCAAGTCAGTTGCAACTTAATGGAACATCGGCGGATACCTCCTACCTATCCACTGTCAACACGAGTATAGATAATACGGAGTGGCATTTTTGGATGAAGCTATCTTTGTCTCCGACAACTGGAAACAACGAACGGATTTATCTGGTTGCTGATAATGCTGATTTGAAGGTTAGTTTGAATGGCTATTTCCTATATATAAATGGCAACAAGAACATTGAATTCCTCAAACAAATAGGTGCGACGAATACCCTTGTTTTTACAGGGATACCTCAACATGTGAATAAATCCGTTAACACGATTGGCATTAAGGTTACTAGGGATAATCTCGGCACTTGGAACATTTATTCTGATACTACCGGCGGAACGAATTATGTGACAGAAGGACCCGCCTTCTTCGACAACAGCTTTACCAGCACCAATTATTTTGGCATTTTCTGTCAATATACTGCCAGCAACGCCACCAAGTTTTATTTCGATGATTTCTATGTTGGGCCTATCATCGTAGATACCATTTCTCCCAGCGTTTCGTTGTTGACTGTTGTTTCCAATACACAATTGGACATCCAGTTTTCAGAGAATTTGGAGCAGGCATCATCAGAAAACACAAGCAATTATGCGGTTAATAATTCCATTGGAAACCCTATCAGCGCCTTAAGAGACGCTGCTGATGCCAGTCTTGTTCATCTTACTTTTCTTGATTCGTTTGTGGTGAGCACTAGGTATATCCTAAACATCGATTCCATCAATGATTATGCTGGCAACATGCTTTTGACTGTTCAAGAACCCTTCGGCATGCCTGATATTATGGATAGCTTGGAGGTGGTTATCAATGAAGTCCTGTACAATCCTTTTCCGGGTGGGGTGGATTTTATAGAGCTTTACAACAGGTCGGACAAGACCTTCGAAATGAAGGGTATGCAGCTTGCAAATGTGGGTTTCAGCAATGGTTTGATTAATGATGTCAAGCCCATATCGAGCGTAAGCAAGTTGTTTTATCCTTATGAATATTTGGTATTGACTGCTGATGTGAATATCGTTAAAAGCCAATATTATACCTCCAATCCCAATGGGTTTCTTCAGATAACAAGCATGCCGCAGTTCTATGCCGATTCGGGTGGAGTGGCTTTGTTGAATCCTCAATTGAAGGTTATGGATGAGCTGCAATATTCCGATGCCATGCAGTTTCCTTTGTTGAATGATTTTCATGGAGTAAGTTTGGAGCGCATCAATCCGGAGAGGACAACACAGGACAAGACCAACTGGCATTCTGCTGCTGAAGGGGTAGGGTTTGCTACTCCGGGATATAAAAACTCCCAATTCGAGGAGGCTGCCAACACTGACAACACGCTGTTTATAGAACCCATGGTGTTTACCCCCAACAACGACGGGCTGAACGATGTGGTGAACTTTCATTATCATTTTGAGGTGGGTGGAAACATGGGCAGCATCCTTATTTATGATGCCAGAGGCAGGCAAATAAGGAATCTTGTGGGCAATGAGCTGATGGGAGTGGATGGAGTTTTCAGTTGGGATGGTATAAATGATGATGCCGCCAAGGCCTTAGTGGGCATCTACATCATTTATTTCGAGTATTTCGACTTGAAGGGAAATGTAAACCATCTCAAGAAAGCCTTTGTGCTGGGATAAAGTTTTGGCTTACTCCACCACTATCTTGCCTGATGACAGGATGGCTTGGGAGTTTTTCAACTCATAAAAGTAAATGCCTGAAGCAAGATTATCTCTGCTGATGATGATTTCTTGTCTGTTATCGGTGGAAATGCTGCGCACCTTTTGGCCATTTATATCATAGATATTAAGCAAGGCATTCTTGCTGCTGCCCTGAATGGTAAGAATGGTTTTATCTTGCATGGGATTTGGATAGAGGCTGGTTTTGATTTCTTGAGTGAGCTCTGGAATGCCGTTGGTAGAATCAGGTGTATATTCCCAAAAATCATTGAAATAATTATTGTAATTATAACCTGTACCAATATAACCCTTACTGCCAATTGAAAAAGATACAGCACCACCACGAACTTCTCCACCAAAATTGGCTTTTTGTGTCCAGATATTTGAAATAGGGTCAAATGACCAAAAATCATTATAAAAAGTACTAGTGTCTTGCATACCTGTACCAACATACCCAATTGTTCCAATTGAAAAACCTACAGCTTTATATCGTTCAACACCAATATAATTTGCCTTTTGCGTCCATATATTATTGGCTTGATCCCACTCCCAAAAATCATTCAAATATTGGTTCGAGCTATTTTTACCTAATCCAATATATCCTTTATTATTAATGACAAATGAAACAGCACAAATCCTTGAATCACCAGGAAGGTTAGCCTTTTGGGTCCATGTATTACTTGGTAGATCCCACTCCCACAAATCATTATTATATCCATTATTACCCAATCCAGTTCCGATATATCCTTTGGTTCCGATTGTAAAACCACAGGCATCCTCTCTAGCTCCTCCTCCAAAATTAGCTTTACCAGTTAATGAAAACATTGCAGTATCCCACTCACCAAAAATTGAATATCTTGTATAATTGTTATCACCAGTTCCCATATAACCTTTACCACCAATCGGAAATATCACTGCTGAAGACAAACCTGTTAAATTTGCTTTATATCTCCAAATATTCACCAATTGATCCCATGCCCAAAAATCTTCAAACCAAACAAGACCATGCATATCACTTCCTAAACCAGCACCTACAAATCCAATATTACCAATTGAAAATCCAACACCTTTTGCTCTTCCAATACCTGGAAAATCAGCTTTCCTAGTCCAGCTATCTGCTTTGGAGATGGTGATGGTGGCGAGGAGAAGGATTAGAATTAGTGTTAACTTTTTCATGTTCTGATGTTTTAAATGGAGATACAAAAGTAAAAAAAAGCTTGAACAAACAAATGGTTGGGGGAGTTTTATATGGGAAAGGTGAGTTTTTATACGAGAAAAAGAGACAACACAGACATAAGTTTATTGCCCACATCAGTGGGGTTAATGCCCACATCAGTGGGGTTAATGGACACATCAGTGGGGTTAGTGGACACATCAGTGGGGTTAATGGACACATCAGTGGGGTTAGTGGACACATCAGTGGGGTTAATGGACACATCAGTGGGGTTAATGGACACATCAGTGGGGTTAATGGACACATCAGTGGGATTAGTGGACACATCCGTGGGGTTAGTGAACCTAACTCTTGACGGGTTGTCTCGTCCTGTCAGGTTTGATATCAATACCAATAAGACCTGACGGGAGGAGAAACCCGTCAGGAAACATTAGCTTACTGAAAGCTGATTCGAGGCAACCTGCCATAGAAGCATAGCCCCGATAGTAGCGGCAGCCCGCTGCTTTGTATCGGTAATGGGAAGGCAGCGGCTACAGCGGATAGCGGGACTGGACATGATACGAGAAGAAACCGTAGGCTCCAAAAAATAATTACGAATAATAAATTAGGAATTAGGGGGGGGAGGTTGGCTGTAGCTTTTTTTGTTATTTTTGCCGGCTTAACAAAAACAATCATTATTTTGATAAAATTTGCAGTAATCGGATGTGGGCATATCGGGAAACGCCATGCCGAAATGATTCAGCGTAATGCGGAGGCTACTTTGGTGGCGCTTTGCGATGTTGCCGAGAAAGACAAACTGGGCATTGAAAATTACGACGTGCCTTTTTTTAAGAGCCCAGAAGATATGTTTTTATCTGGTGTAGATATCGATGTGGTGAGCATCTGCACTCCGAACGGCTTGCATGCCACCCATTCGCTGTTGGCACTGGATGCCAAGAAGCATATCGTTTGCGAGAAGCCGATGGCGCTTAGCAAGGCTGACTGTGAGGCGGTTATCTTCAAGGCTTTGCAGGCGCACAAGAACATTTTTTGCGTCATGCAGAACCGTTACAGTCCGCCTTCGGTTTGGATAAAGAATGTGATTGAAGAGAAGGTTTTGGGCGATATCTATATGGTGCAGCTGAACTGCTACTGGAACCGCGATGAACGCTATTATAAAAAAGGCGGCTGGAAGGGTATTGCCAAACTGGATGGCGGCACTTTGTTTACGCAGTTTTCGCATTTCATCGACATCATGTACTGGCTTTTTGGCGACATCAAGGATATCAACGCACAATTCGGCAACTTCAACCATGAAGGTCTAACCGAGTTTGAGGATTCTGGCATTGTGAGTTTCAATTTCTTGAATGGCGGAATGGGCAGCATCAACTATTCCACTTCGGTTTGGGATAAGAACCTGGAGAGCAGCATCACCATCATAGGCAGTAAAGGCAGTGTAAAGATAGGGGGACAATACATGAATACGGTGGAATATTGTCACATAAAGGATTATGAAATGCCTGAATTGCCACCGAGCAATCCAGCTAATGATTATGGCGCCTACAAGGGTTCGGCGGCCAATCATCATTATATAATAGAGAATGTAATAGATACGTTGAAAGGCAGAAATACCATCACCACCAACGCATTGGAAGGCTTGAAAGTGGTGGAGATAATTGAACGCATTTACTCCTTAAAAAAATAAACAGCATGAAAAACACTTACGAACAATTGATGAATAAGGAGGCTAAGCTTGCCGTAATCGGTCTTGGTTATGTTGGCCTTCCCATTGCCTTGGAATTTGCGAAAAAGGTAAAGGTAATTGGCTTTGACATCAGCCAGGAACGTGTGGATATGATGACCAATGGCGTGGACCCAAGCGGAGAATTGGATGCAAGTAATTTTGCAGGTTGTGACATTCATTTTACCACCTCCAAGGAATTATTGAAGGAAGCTAATTTCTTCATCGTGGCTGTCCCTACGCCCATAGATGAGCACAAGTTGCCGGATTTGAAACCTCTTCTTGGGGCTACCACCACCATTGGTAAGGTACTTAAAAAAGGGGATTATGTTGTTTTCGAATCTACGGTATATCCCGGTTGCACCGAGGAGGATTGCATTCCATTGTTGGAGGAACTTTCCGGTTTGAAATTCATTGATGATTTCAAGGTTGGATATTCCCCAGAACGAATCAATCCGGGCGATAAGGAACATACATTGGCCAAGACCATCAAGGTGGTTTCCGGTTGTGATGCAGAGTCTTTGGATATCATTGCCAAGACTTATGAATTGGTAGTGCAGGCAGGGGTCTTCAAAGCGTCCTCCATTAAGGTGGCAGAGGCTGCCAAGATCATTGAAAACACCCAGCGTGATGTGAATATTGCCTTTATGAATGAGCTTTCGATAATTTTCAACAGGATGGGAATAAACACATATGAAGTACTTGAAGCTGCTGGAACCAAATGGAATTTCATGAGGTTTTCCCCAGGTTTGGTTGGTGGGCATTGCATCGGCGTCGATCCATATTATCTCACTCATAAGGCACAGGCATTGGATTATCATGCACAAGTCATCAATTCCGGCCGTTATGTAAATGATACAATGGGTTTTTATGTGGCCAAACAAACCGTGAAGCGGATTATCTCTTATGGAAAGGATATTTCGAAGGCAACGGTATTGGTTATGGGTGCCACTTTCAAGGAGAATGTGGAGGATATAAGAAACTCGAAAGTGGCCGATGTGGTCAATGAATTGAAATCGTACAGCGTCCATGTGGATGTAGCTGATCCGAAGGCGTCTTCGGAGCATCTGAAACATGAATACGGTTTTGGACTTGTTGACAAGATAGGTGCCGGATACGATGCCATCATCTTGGCTGTAAACCATGCAGAATACATGAATCTGGATGAAAATTATTTCAAATCAATTTCGGCAGAACCAGGCTTGTTGGTGGATATCAAGGGTATCTATCGCGGCAAGATAAAGGACATGAATTATTGGAGTTTATAATTTTATTTTATGACTGATAAAAAGAAAATTTTAATCACTGGTGGAGCTGGCTTCATCGGTTCTCATGTGGTGAAACGATTCGTCAGGAACTACCCCGATTACCAAATATTCAATCTCGACAAACTGACCTATGCCGGCAATCTCGAGAACTTGAGGGAGATAGAAAATCTTCCCTATTACACTTTTATAAAGGGCGATATAGTGGATGCCGAATTCATGAACGGTATTTTCGCCGAACATCAATTCGATGGCGTGATTCATCTCGCTGCCGAGTCGCATGTGGATCGTTCCATAACGAATCCTTTGGAGTTTATCATGACCAACATAGTAGGAACCACGACTTTGCTTAATGCAGCCAAGAATTGTTGGAATGGAAACATGGAAAACAAGAAATTCTACCACATTTCCACCGATGAAGTCTTCGGTTCGCTGGGCAAAGAGGGATTCTTTACCGAAAAAACGGCCTATGACCCTCGTAGCCCGTATTCTGCTTCCAAGGCCAGCTCCGACCATCTTGTTCGGGCTTATTTTCATACCTATAAATTGCCTGTTGTCATCTCCAATTGCTCCAACAACTATGGCTCCTATCATTTTCCCGAGAAGCTCATTCCGCTTACCATCAACAATATCAAAAACAACAAGCCCATTCCGGTTTATGGCAAGGGAGAAAATGTTCGCGACTGGCTTTTTGTTGAAGATCATGCGGTGGCGATAGACTTGATTTTCCATAAGGGAAAGATTGGCGAGACTTATAACATAGGAGGCAACAATGAATGGACAAATATCGATTTGGTTCACCTGCTTTGCAGGATAATGGACGAGAAATTGGGCAGAGAACCGGGAACTTCAGCCAAGTTAATCACTTTTGTGACGGATAGGGCAGGGCACGACCTGCGTTATGCCATCGATTCCTCGAAACTCCAGAACGAACTCGGATGGGCACCATCGCTTCAATTTGAGGAAGGCTTGGAAAAGACGGTAGATTGGTATCTTGCCAACGAAGAATGGCTAAACGACGTTACATCCGGCGCTTACCAGAAGTACTACGAAAAGATGTATCATAAAAGATAAACATTCTTTTCTTTATTAACTTTGCATTAAATCAAATATCAATTACATGACAAAAGAAGCGGTAACATTAGCGATAAAAGACTTCCCAAAGGAGTTTACATTGGATGAATTGGTAGAAAGATTAATAGTGATTGAAAAGATTGATGAAGGCCTGAAGGATTCTGCAAAGGGGAACCTTACCTCTCATAAAGACCTGAAAAAGGAAGTGAAGAAATGGTTGAAATAATCTGGACTTCTCTTGCCAAAAAGGACTTAAAGCAAATACATAAATTCATTTCTTACGACTCTGTTTTTTACGCCAACCGACTTGTTTTAAAGCTGATTTCTCATGTGGATATTCTTGAGCATTTACCAAAAACCGGCAAGATGGTTCCTGAAACGAATGATGAAACGATAAGGGAATTGGTTCATGGAAACTATAGAATCTTTTATAAGATAATCGACACGGATACCATTCATGTTCTTAGGGTTTATCGCTCCTCGATGAATATCAAATAACATAATTTGAATGGATATCTTTGAAAAGATGTATCATAAAAGATAATTCTTTCAATAACATTTTTAATTCTGTTCCTCCTATTGCAGCTCGAGAAAGGGCTCGCTATCATAAGAGGAGGAGGAAATCAGGAATTAGCACTAATGCACCACCACTTGCTGCTTGCCTTGCGAAATGCCTTTAGATGTTTCGATTCTATAAAAATAATTCCCCGCAGCAATGTCGGAAGTGGAGACTTCAATGAACGGGCTATATCTGTTCACCCTTATGCGTTTCTTTTCCTGGCTTAGCAAGTCGAACAGAATCAAGTCCCCTTCCAAAACACCTTCGGGCAGGGAGTAATATATTTTCGTTTTATTGTTCGATGGATTCGGGAAAGCTCTCAACTCCATATTATTTCCATTACCCGGATCACGGATACCTGTAATATGAGTTGCAGGGAAATTACTGCCATCGCAAGCTGCACAAAACAAGGTGCCTGGGAGTTTATAAAGCACTTGGTAGGGAGGTGAAACAGACCAATTACCTGTTGTATATTTATTCAAACTCATAAATGTTCCACTATCGGTATTGAATATCGGACTTATGTTGGTGCCATAAGAAACAGTATAATGATTAATATAATCAAAAACTAAAGTATCACCCGAAAATAATAAGGTACCATTTTCGCGATAAATTCTTGTTGAATGCATATTATTATTATCTACAATTTCAATTGCATATTCTAAAGTGGTAGGATCGTTATCAAATAAATCTTCACTAAGATAAAAAACGTGACCTATAATTGGTGGTGTAATTGTTTTATAAAGGGTATTGTTCAGGTTGTAAATTCTTACGGGGTCGCTATCAAGATCTTGATAAACAAGCTTGATTCCGGCATGTTGAAAAGGATAAATAATAGCTACTCTAAAACTATCGTTTTGACTAACTTGAGTGATTTGGGCATAAGCGCCACCGCTCATTAGGAGGAGTGCCATGAAATAAATAATTAGTTTTTTCATTTTATTTTTGTTTAATTTATTCTGGCAAAACTACAAAATTATTTATAATAACCAAGTCTCATCAAAAAAAGCATTCCCACTCCTATATATATACAGACAAAAAAAGATAAGTCATCCACCCTCCATTTCCGTTAATGCTGGAAAATATTCTTTAAGGTTAAGGAATATTTCTTTAAGGTTAAAGTGCTGCACTTTAACCTTAAGGATTATTTCTTTAAGCCTAATAATTATTCCATTAAGGTTCAGAAATATTCCATTATGGTTAGGAATTATTCCAATAAAGTTAGGAATTTTTCCAATAAGCCTAAAGAAAATTTCATTAAGGCTAAAGAAATATTTCTGAACCTTCGGGAAGGTTTTAGCTTAAAAAGGGGCTTTAATGGTCCTTTTCGGGGGTTTAAAAGTCAGGTTTTGAAAAGAAATTGTGGAAATGTTCGGTCAATTCAAAAGATTAAAATTTACTAAATTTGCCCACGATGTATGAAACGCCTTTCCATAATACCGATTTAAGTCGCCATTCCTTCCTGATAACAGGTGGGGCAGGTTTTATTGGCTCCAATCTGGTGGAATATCTGCTGAAATACAAGGCTCGAAAGATTCGTGTGTTGGATGATTTGTCGAACGGTCATTACAAGAATCTGATGCCTTTCAAAAACAATCTCTCTTTTGAGTTCATAAAGGATACCATCACCGATTTTGCTGCCTGTTTGAGCGCTTGCGAAGGCATGGATTATGTCTTTCATGAGGCCGCTTTGGGTTCCGTTCCGCGTTCGTTGAAGAATCCGCTTGCCACTCACGAAGCCAATGCCACCGGATTCTTGAATATCCTCGAAGCAGCCAGACATAGCAACGTAAAGCGGGTGGTTTTTGCCAGTTCTTCCTCTGTTTATGGCGACGACAAGACGATGCCAAAAGTGGAATCAAAGATAGGCAATCAGTTGTCGCCTTATGCCGTCTCCAAGTATTCGAACGAACTGTATGCCAAGGTTTTTGCGATGAATTATGGCATGGAAATAATCGGCTTGCGCTATTTTAATGTCTTCGGCCCCAATCAAAGTCCCGAAGGAGCCTATGCAGCCGTCATTCCTTTGTTTATGGAGGCCTTGATGAAAAATAAATCACCCTATATAAACGGAGATGGCACGCAAACACGGGATTTTACCTTTGTGGAGAACGCCGTTCAGGCAAACATCAAGGCAGCTTTTGCCGAACATCCTGATGCCATCGGAAAGATTTATAATGTGGCGGTAGGCGATACCACTTCCATCAACGATATCTTTAATGAATTGAAAAACTTAACGGGAAGTGCTGCCCATGCCGAATATAGAGACGAAAGACAAGGCGACATAAGGGATTCATTGGCCGACATTACTGCGGCAAAGACCTATCTTGGCTACGCACCGCAGATAAAATTGAACGAAGGCCTTAAATTGACTTTCGAATGGTTCAAGAACATGCAGCTTACCAACCAATCATCATAAAACCTTAACAAGATGGGATTATTCAATAACATTTTTGGCAAAAAAGAACCGCAAACGTCGATAGATTATTCTGAAGTGATAACGGATATGCACTCGCATCTGATACCTGGCATCGATGATGGCGCACAAACCATAGAAGACTCCATCAAGCTCATCAAGGAATTGCATGGAATGGGTTTCCGTAAGCTCATCACTACACCTCACATCATGAGCGATTATTATAAAAACACCCCACAAAACATAAATGAGGGATTGGCGCAAGTGCGAGAGGCAGTAAAGAACGAAGGCCTCGACATGGAAATAAATGCTGCCGCAGAATATTACCTCGACGAGCAGTTCATGGCCAAGATAAAGAGCCCTGATGTGCTTACTTTCGGAGGCAAATATCTTTTGTTCGAGACCTCTTACATAAATAAACCCGAGAATCTCAACGGTGCCATATTCGCCATTCAGTCTTTGGGATTAAAGGCCGTTATGGCTCATCCGGAACGCTATCCTTATTTCTATGAAGACTTCGATGAGTATAAAAAGCTTCACGATAGGGGAGTTTATCTCCAGATAAACACCAATTCGCTGACTGGCTATTATTCGCCAGCCGCCAGGATGATTGCCATGAAGATGATTGACCAAAATCTGGTTGATTTCATCGGAACCGATTGCCATCACCTGCGGCATATTGAATCGTTAAAGAATTGCCAAAGGGAAAAATACCTGAAAAAGATCGTCACCTACGATAGATTGCAGAATAAATACCTGTAATAGTAATAAGTATCCGCTTCATCGGTTATTTTGGCTTCCCTTAGGTTAAGCATTTATTAACTTTTCTCTAACGATTGGTAATTTTTTCAGAAATATTTGGAAGTATTGAATAAATTTATTTTATTTGCAGCCTTAATTCAGAACGAACTCGTAACACAACTCACTTACTAATGTATTTTTCAAGTATTGGAATAGTTTCAAATAAGATATTCATGTCGTTAAACTCGACGTTAATGTTAATGAAAGATATTTTTGTTTTTTTACCATTTCCTGAACATCAGTATTCATTAGTGCCGGTTGCAAATGCAGCCAACCAACCGATAAACCATGTAAATCACATAAAAAAGGGGAAGCTGAAAACCTTATAGAGTAAGCACAAATTAAATAAATAGTTAAATGAACAAATTAAAATTACTAACACTTGTCCTTTGCTTCGGGCTTGCCTTATTGGGTAATGCTTTGTCGGCAAAATCTTTTGTGGATGGGACTGAAGGACCCCTTCCGACAGGAAACTCCGATGAAATTACGGTAGTTTCCACTTCTGACAACGGAGAAGCGATGGCTTCATCCTTTGCCTGCACAATCAATCAACCTATTGTCATCACTGCAAATGGTTCTACGAACCTTTGCGCAGGGCAACATGTTAATTTGAACGCAGGAAACTGGTCACATTACCATTGGAACACAGGATCGAACAATCAGTCGATCAATGCTTATTTCAATGGAAACTATTGTGTAACCGTAACAGATGCAGACGGCTGTACAGGTACCGCTTGCATCCATGTTACCGTTCACGCTCGTCCTTTCCCACGTATTCGTCTTTCTGGTCCTTTCAGCCTTTGTGCTGGACAACAGACGTTGAACGCTGGTACAGGATACTCTTCCTATCATTGGAATACCGGTGCCACTACCCAAACTATCAATCCTATGACTACCGGTTTATACTCCTGTACAGTTACTAACGTTTGGGGATGTACTGGTGTGGGATATAGATTTGCATTTGTTATTCAAGGACCATCAGTGTCGATTACTACCACAGGCAGCATAGGTTGCAACAGTGGTTCTGCAACTCTTACTGCAAGCAACAATACAAACTATCATTGGAGCACAGGTGAAAGTACTCAAAGCATTACAGTTACTGCCGCTGGAACTTATTGTGTAAGTGTAAACGGATTCTTGGGTTGTTCTGCAACTGCCTGTACAACATTAACTGGCAGCAACAATATCAGTTGTTCAATCACTCCTGATGGCCCAACTTCTTTCTGTGCTGGTGGATCAGTTAATTTAGACGCTGGAGCAGGTTTTGCTTCTTATACTTGGAGTGATGGTAGCAATGGTCAAGTTCTTACTGCAACTGCAACCGGAACTTATTGCTGCACTGTAACTGATGCAAATGGCTGCTCTTGTGTAGCTTGTATAGATGTAACTTCTTACACTTCTCCAAATCCTGCCATCACCTTAAGTTCTCCTCCAACATTCTGTAATGGCGGAAACGTAGTATTGGATGCTGGTGCATGGGCAACTTATAGCTGGAATAGCGGTGAAACAACCGAATCTATTTTGATTTATAGTGGCGGTCAGTTCTGCGTAACGGTTACTGACGGTGTTAGTGGCTGTATCGGAAGTTCTTGCTTGGATGTTGTAGCTAATCCAGTTCCAACACCAGTTGTAACTGCCAGTGGCGCTACTACCTTCTGCGATGGTGGCAATGTAATATTGGATGCTGGTGCAGGTTATGATTCTTATACTTGGAGCGATGGCAGCAATGGTCAATCATTTACTGCAACAACTTCAGGAACTTATTGCGTAACTGTTTCTTTGCCTGACGGATGTACAGGTTCTGCCTGTATGGATGTTACCGTAAATGCAAATCCAACTCCTTCTATCTCTGGAACCACTTCCATCTGCGATGGTTCTTCTACCACTTTGGATGCAGGTACATGGGATGCTTATAGCTGGAGCACTAATGACATGACTAATGCCATCACTACCTATACTGCCGGTAACTATTGTGTAACAGTAACTGATGCAAATGGTTGCGTTGGTTCAACATGTGTTGATGTAATAGTTAACAGCAATCCAACCGCTTCAATTGTTGGTGCTACTACTGCCTGCTCAGGATCATGTGTAACTTTGGATGCAGGTTCTTGGACTTCTTATAGCTGGTCAGATGCATCAAACGGTCAAACAACTACTGTATGTGCTACAGGAACTAACTGCGTTACCGTTACTGATGCAAATGGTTGTGTTGGTTCTGCTTGTGTAGATGTAACTATCTATGACAATCCAACAGTAACTGCTGGAGATGTTAGTGGTTGCGCTGGTAGTGATATCACTTTGATGGGTTCTCCTGCAGGTGGTTCTTGGTCAGTTGCTAATCCTTATAACGGTCCATCTACATCTTATACATATTCTTATACTGATAACAACGGCTGTTCAGGACAAGCTACTTCAAATATTACTGTTAATGCAAACCCAACAGTAACTGCTGGTGACGTTAGCGGTTGTGCTGGTTCAAACATCACTTTAATGGGTTCTCCTGCAGGTGGTTCTTGGAATCAAGCTAATCCATATAGCGGTCCATCAACATCATATACTTATTCTTATACTGACGGAAATGGTTGTTCTGGAAATGCTACTTCTAACATCACTGTTAATACTAATCCAACTCCATCTATCTCTGGTCCAGTATCTGCTTGTAATGGTTCCATTACTTTAAGCACTGGTAACTTTGCTTCTTATAACTGGAGCAATGGTGGTAACGGTGCTTCTTCTACATTTACATCCAGCACCACTGCTTGTGTAACTGTTACTGATGGAAATGGTTGTTCAGGTGTTGCTTGTCAGAATATCTCTGTGAATACCGCTCCTACTTGTTCAATCACTGGTCCTACCAGTGTTTGTTCTGGTGTTAATGCTTCTGCGACCTTAACTGCAAATGGCGGCACTTCATACTCATGGAGCAATGGTGCAACAACTCAATCAATAACTGTAAATGCTGGTGGAACATACCATTGTACAGTTTCTAATGCTTCTGGTTGTACTTGTGTTGCTTCTCATACAGTAACAGTGACTACTTTCAATAACCCAACCATTACAGGAACTACCTTCACTTGTGCTGGTGGTTTTGTAACTATCTCTACTGGTTCTTATGCTTCTTACTTATGGAGCACTGGTGAAACTACCCAAGCTATCAACGTTTCTACTTCAGGAATGTATTCTGTAACTGTTACTCAAGGTAACTGTGTAGGTAGTGCTTCAAGATCAGTAACAATCGGTATTTCTCCAATTCCTGTTATCACTGCTAACGGTCCTACCACTTTCTGTCAAGGAGGTTCTGTAGTTCTTGACGGTTTTGCCGGTGGTGCTGCCACTTATGTTTGGAGCAATGGTTCTACCAACCAAAGCAGCGGTCCTATCACAACTGGAGGAACTTATTGCGTAACTGCAACTAACGTTCTTGGTTGCACAGGTTCTGCTTGCAGAACAATCACCGTAAACAACTTCATCACGCCAAATATCACAGGAACTATCCCAACTTCTTGTTCTGCTACTTCCATGGTATTGAATGCTGGTGCAGGTTATGCTTCTTATAATTGGGCTTCTGGCGAAACTACTCAATTCTTGACGATCACAGGAGCTGGTTCTTATACTGTTTCAGTAACCAACACTAACGGTTGCAACGGTAATGCTACCTTCAATGCAAGCAATTTCTGCCCTAAGGCTGTTGCTTCCATCGCTGGTCCTGCTAGCGGTTGCGGTAGCTTGACATTGACTGCTTCCGGTGGTGTTTCTTACTTATGGAGCAATGGTGCCACTACTGCTGCCAACACAGTTTCTACTACCGGTGCCTATACCGTAACGGTTACCAATGCATGTGGTTGCACAGGAACAGCTTCTCGTTCTGCTTCCATCTTGGTTGCTGCAAATTCAAACATCACTGCAACAGGTCTTTTGACTTATTGCGCTGGTACTGGAAATGCAACGCTTACTGCTGCTTCAAACGCTGCTTACTTATGGAGCACTGGTGCAGTTACTCAAGCTATCGTTATCACTCCTAACCATCCAGGTAACTATTGCGTAACCGTTACCAATACTGCTGGTTGTACAGGTGTAGCTTGCACAGTATTAAGTTCTGATTGCATCGCTCCAACTCCTGCTACCATCCCTACCATCAACATCACTTCAAACTCTGCTTATGCACAGTGGGTTCAACCAGGTTGTGTGAACGGTTATAACGTACAGATCCGTAAACAAGGAACTCTTCCTTGGACTACTTACGTTATCGCTCCAAACTCTCACTACACTTTCTCTGGCTTGACGCATAACACTTGCTACGAGTATCAAATCCAAACTCGTTGCGATGCTACAGGTACAAACGTTTCCGCTTTCACTGCTATCCAGACATTCTGCACTACAGCCAGAATTGCAGGCAGCGAAGTTGAAAACTCATTCTCTTCTTTCAATATCTATCCAAACCCAGCTACAGACCACGTAATGGTTACCTTCAACACATTGGATGAAGCCAACTACACCGTGTCTATGGTTGACGTAACTGGAAGAACAATAATGAATGAAGTTCGTACCTCTGTAATGGGCGACAACCAAGTCGAAATCAACACTGCATCCATCGCAAAGGGTGTTTATTTCGTCATCTTCACCAAAGGAGACCAGAAAGTTCAATCAAAATTGATCGTTCAGTAATTCTCGGTAAAGAGTAAATCTTTAAAACGCCCCCTCTGCAAAGAGGGGGCGTTTTTTTATGCCCTTTCTTTCCGATATAATTCTTTTTTGAAGCCTATGGCAGGTTCTGTTGCATTCGATTTATCAGGAAAAGTGGATTACAAGGTGGATTATGGGTGTTTCAAAATGGATTATGTGCGATACTATATGGGAAATGGGTGTTACGATATGGAATAGGGGCGTTACTAAATGGTAAATTGTCTTTACGATATGGTATATGGTTGTTACAAGATGGAAAATGGGTGTTACTTTACCATAAATGGTCGTTACAAGATGATAAATGGGCGTTACGAGATGATAAATGGCTTATTTATTTTGGGTGCTTTATGTGGCAATTGGCTTATTATCAATGTATTATGGTTAGTTGTTGAGGAAATTGGTTTTATTGGGGCTATTTTTGAGGTCTGGATGCAAATCCAGACCAATGGGAGAGGAACGGGTAGTCTTCGGCGAAAAGGCAAAGCCTTTTCGCCGCAGCCAGGTTACTTGATGAATGTTGGTTCGAGCAACCTGCCGTAGAGCATAGCCCCGATAGTAGCGGCAGCCCGCTGCTTGGTGTCGG
>CAIWCG010000123.1 GCA_903911135.1 uncultured Bacteroidota bacterium | reverse complement strand
ATTGGGTGTCGGTTTGTTTAGGACAAAATGGTGTAGGCCATGTTCTATATCCAGACAATATTTCTGGTAAATTATTCGTAGGTGGACAAATTTATTCACAACAAAGTTGTTTTCACGCAAATTCAATTGCTTCATTTGATGGTTCTAATTGGGATACTTTGGCTGGTGGGATGGGAGGTGGTGCAATAGTGAATACCATTATAAATTATCACAATCAAATTTATGTTGGTGGTATTTTTCACTGGTCAGACAATTTAGACAAAATAACAAATGGATTTACCAGATGGAATGGTTCGTCTTGGGATTCTATTAATGTCGCATTTCATCCCTATGGTGAAGGTCCTTATAAATTTTGTATTTATAATAATCTACTCTATTGTGTTGGTTCTTTTGATAGTGTAGGTAATTATTATTCCCCCTATATAGTTGCTTTTGATGGAATTAATTGGATTCCAATTGGTTTACCACCACATGTTAGTTCAGCTCAATCTGGAATAAATTCGTGTATAGAATTTCAAAATAAGCTATATTTTGCAGGTAGGTTTTATGATAGTTTAACACAAACACCTTTTGCAATTATAACTTGGGATGGCAATATTTGGAATAAGGAAGCCTATAATTTTTTAGGATTAACATTTAATCTAGCCGTTTATAATTATGAACTATATATTGGAGGTTCGTATTTTCATAACGTACCCGGTCAAAATATTGTAAAATATAATGGAACAAATTTTTATTCTGTAGGAGGAGATGTAGATAATCAAGTCAAAAATTTAAAAGTTATCGGAGATAAACTTTATGCTGTAGGCGTATTCCACCATGCAGGTGGTATTTATGCAAATGATATTGCTGTTTGGGATGGCAATAACTGGTCTGCCTTAGCCAATGCGATATTTTCAGTTGATAGTGTAGGTAATAATGGCACTGTAATGGATATAGCTGTTTATAATAATGAATTATATATCGCAGGAATGTTTAATAGAATTAACTCTGATACCATATATAGTTTTGCAAAATATCAAGGTTGGTATCTTGGAGAGAATGATTTGAAAAAGAAAAAAGAAGAAGTAAGTGTTTATCCTAATCCTGCCAGTACTAGCATCACCATCCGCACTCAATTACAAATTACGAATTATGAATTACGAATTACAGATGTTTTCGGCAGAGTGGTCTATAAAGAAACCATAAGAGCTAATGACACGCAGGTGGATGTTTCAAAATGGAGAAATGGTATTTATTTTTACCAAATAAGTAACGATGATAAAACCGAAAGAGGCAAGTTCATCAAGCAATAAGAAGCCAAGAGATCATATTAAAAGGCGGTACAGATAGTGCCGCCTTTTTTATTTAATGCCACTTCGAAGCTACCTGCCGTCAGAGCATAGCCCCGATAGTAGCGGCAGCCCGCTGCTTGGTGTCGGAAATGGGGATGCAGCGGCTACAGCGGATAACGGGACGTAGATGGGACGAGAAGAGGATATAGGCTCCTTAAAAGAATTAGCAATTAAAAATTAGGAGTTAGGAGGGGGAGGAAATTTGGTGTCTTTGGGCGGTTGAAATTGCGGGATGGGAAACGGCAACACCGATACTTTCTTTATTTTCGCCCGATGTTTATCCGATTTTTCAAGTCAAATCAACAGGCCACTTTGTTTGCGTTGCCCATTTTAACGTTTCTGTTATGGGTAATGGGGTTTAAGAATCATGTCGTGTTGTCAAATTTGAATGGGATGCCGTTATATATGGTGTTGCTTGTTTCGAATGGTTCGGGAGCGTTGATATTCTATAAAATATTGGCATTTGTTTTGGTCGTTTTGGAGGCCATATACCTGAATTTGGTGCTGAATTTTCATGAGGTGCTATATAAACGGTCGCATTTGCCATCTCTTTTTTATTGCATTTTGATGAGCCTTTTTGTGCCGTTTCTTAACTTTAATGCTGTTCTGGCAATAAATTTTCTCCTTATATTATTGTTGGATAAAATTCTGTTGCTTTATAAAAGCAATACCTTAACGATACCTTTTGAAGGCAGTTTAATCATAGGTTTGTGTTCCTTGATTTATTTTCCGTCGATCGTTTATTGCATCATGCTATTTTTGGGGCTCTTGATTTTGAGAACCTTTAGCTGGCGAGATTTTATCGGCTCCCTAATTGGACTCCTTTTACCGTATTATTTTTTCAGCATTTATTTATTTTGGGTTGATGGGTTAGGTGATTTTTGGTTAAAACTTATACCTAGTTACTTTAATCATTCAATAAAACTGGGCTTTAATCTTGCTGCACCACAGAAGGTATTGATGCTGACCTATGCTGCATTGTTGGTTCTTTCACTTTTTAAGCTACAAACCAATTATTTCAAGAATACCATAAAGGTACGGAATTTTCAAATTATCATAGGCTTATTTTTAATCATTTCAGCCTCGTCATTTGTTTTATGCCCTATTATTCAAATTGAACATCTATGCATTATGGCCATTCCATCTTCAATTTTTATTTCTTATTATTTCCTGTCTGTGAAAAACAGGCTGATGCTAGAGTTGGTATTCCTGTTTATCCTGTTTCTGATAGTTTATAATCAGATAATCTATAAATATTAAATAAAAAAAGCGGTGAAAATCACCGCTTTTGCTCTCCCTCCTGGGCTCGAACCAGGGACCCTTTGATTAACAGTCAAATGCTCTAACCAACTGAGCTAAGGAAGAATATCGTCTTTTGGACGGCGCAAAATTACTTTATTTTACGAACTAAACAATATCTTTGCAAAAATTTTTTTAAAAAATATACCATTATGAGCTTATTAGTTGTCGGAACAGTAGCCTTTGATGCTATTGAAACACCGTTTGGCAAAACGGACAAGATTGTTGGCGGAGCTGCTACATATGCAGGTCTTGCTGCTTCTTATTTTACAAAAAGTATAAATTTAGTTTCAGTTGTTGGTGATGATTTCCCTGCTGAAACAATAAATTTATTTCATGAAAAGGGAATCAATACCAAGGGTTTGCAAATCAAGGAAGGGGAAAAAACTTTCTTTTGGTCTGGTAAATATCATAATGATATGAACACTCGAGACACATTGATTACGGAATTGAACGTATTGAACACTTTTGACCCGATTATTCCCGATGAATTGCAAGGTTGTGAGTTTTTAATGCTTGGAAATCTGATGCCTCAGGTTCAGAAGACGGTTATTGAAAGACTTTGGAAACGCCCCAAGCTAATTGTATTGGATACCATGAACTTTTGGATGGATGTTGCAATGGATTCCTTGCTTGAAACTCTCGCTTTAGTTGATGTATTAACAATAAACGACAGTGAAGCAAGGCAGTTATCCGGTGAATATTCATTGGTGAAGGCAGCACAAAAGATTTTAAAGATGGGACCTAAATACCTCATCATAAAGAAGGGCGAACATGGTGCCCTGTTGTTCAATGAACACCAAGTTTTCTTTGCTCCAGCCTTACCATTAGAGGATGTTTTTGATCCAACTGGAGCTGGTGATACCTTTGCCGGCGGTTTTATTGGACATTTGGCGGCAACCAAGGATATTTCTTTTGATAATCTTAAGAGAGCAATCATTTTCGGCTCTGCTATGGCCTCTTTTTGTGTTGAAAAATTCGGTATCGAGCGCTTAGTTAACCTTAATCAAAGTGAAGTTAATGAACGTGTGCAAGAGTTTATCGACCTTGTTCAGTTCGATATTATTCTTGATTAGTTAAATTCAATTAACCTTGCACGATTGCCGTTCATTAACATCATTGATATACATTATATATAATAAAGGGTAGCTGTTTTTATTTAATATTGGAATTTAAAAACCAAAAATAACCAAACTGCCTATCATATAAATATCATCTGAATGACGAACGCAAAAAAGGCTATTAGAATTACCTACTTCAGCATTGTAGGCAACACCGTTCTAGCCATTGTTAAGTGGGCTGCCGGGCATTATGGTAATTCTTATGCCTTGATAGCTGATGCGATGGAATCTACTACCGATATTTTTTCCTCTGCCTTGGTTCTTTTTGCTCTGGTTTATTCCAATAGGCCTGCAGATAAAAACCATCCTTATGGCCATGGGCGGGCAGAGCCTCTGATTACCTTTTTGGTGGTTTCTTTTTTGGTTCTTTCAGCAGCCATCATCGCCTATGAAAGCATCAAAAATATGGGTACGCCACATGCTGGCCCCAAGCCTTTTACGCTCATCGTTTTAGGTGCGATAATTATTTGGAAAGAGATCTCGTTTCGCTTTGTTTCAAAGGGTGGCGAAGAAACAAACAGCTCTGCTCTGAAGGCGGATGCTTGGCATCATAGAAGTGATGAGATGACTTCCATTGCGGCATTCATTGGCATCTCCATTGCGCTGCTTTTTGGCAAGGGTTTTGAATCTGCCGATGATTGGGCGGCTCTTGTGGCGGCGGCTTTCATCATCTATAATTGTTATCTCATTTTCCGCCCGGCTTTGGGAGAGATAATGGATGAACATCTATACGATGATCTTATTGTGGATATACGAAAAGTGGCCGACAAGGTGGAAGGCGTAATCTATACGGAGAAATGCCTCATCAGGAAGTCTGGAATGAAGTATCATGTTGATTTGCATGCCAGTGTAGATGCAAACATTTCCGTAAGGGAAGGGCATGAAATCGCCCATCGGCTGGTGGATACCTTAAAGGATGAAATACCCCAGCTGGGGCAGGTTCTGATACATGTAGAACCAAATGAATTTGCGGATACAAGGTAACATTATCAAAGAAATTCAAATGCCTCTTTACCTATTTTTCCATAATTTTACGGCCTTATGAATAAAAAAGAACTCATAGAACAGATACAACTTAAGAAATCCTTTCTTTGTGTGGGTTTGGATACCGACATCAAGAAAATTCCAAAGCATTTATTGGAACTGGAGGACCCCATTTTCGAATTTAACAGGCAGATAATTGATGCTACACATGACCTCTGCGTGGCTTATAAACCTAACCTGGCTTTTTATGAAAGTCTTGGATATAAAGGCCTCATCAGCCTCGAGAAAACGGTGAAATACATCCCTCAAAACTGCTTCACCATAGCCGATGCAAAGCGTGGCGACATCGGCAATACCTCGGCCATGTATGCCCGCACCTTTTTCGAATATTATAACTTCGATTCCGTAACCGTGGCACCCTATATGGGCGAAGACAGCGTGAAACCTTTCCTCGATTTCAAGGATAAATGGGTCATTTTACTGGCGCTCACCAGCAATGAAGGTGCTAAGGACTTTCAGCAGTGCAAGGTAATCGACGTGAGGGGAATCTCAACGGAAAAAATGTTCGAGACGGTCATCGAAACCAGCATGAAATGGGGCGATGACGACAACATGATGTATGTGGTAGGCGCTACCAAAGCCGAATCGTTGACGAAAATCCGTAAAATCATCCCTGACCATTTCCTCTTGGTGCCGGGCATAGGCGCACAGGGTGGAAGTTTGGATGATGTATGGAAATTTGGACATAACGACGACTGTGGCCTCTTGGTTAATGCCTCCAGAAACATCATCTATGCCTCTGCTGGCGAAGATTTCGCTGAAAAAGCTAGGGAAGAGGCCATGAAGCTCCAACAAGGCATGAAAATTCTGCTGGAGTCGTAATATATATTTTATAAACCATACATTTAGCCCCAACAAGGCTCCAAACGGCGGATACAAGGCATGGATAGCTGAAAATTCGTTACCGTTTTATTTCCATGAAGGAGTAACGATGGACTTTTGATATTTCAAAAGTTTCTTCATCATGTCATCCGTCATTCGTTTGTCGGTTTGATACAGCGCTTTGCTAACCAATTTTTGAAATGCGACAAACGATTCCCTGATGGTCTGACCTTTAATTATTGGAAGTAGGCATTCAACAGATAGTGTTATATCCGGTTGTGTAAATGGATAGTTATATTTAGCTGCTGTTTTCATGAATTCCTCAAAAAAACCTCGCTCATTTTCCCAATCAAATATATCCATTCCAATTTCCATATCAAAACTAATCCACCATTCGATGCAATTGCCTTTTCTGCGCATGAATACATTATTCCCATAGCCGAATTTTTTATAAAACGATTCTTGAAATTGAGGCAAATTAAGATATATTTTTTCAGGAAATACATCACATTTCATTATTCCTATCTTATCCAAAAATATTGCATCATAAATGGTTCCTTTTACCCAATATCCATAGTTTTTTTTATGATTATTAAATTTGACATTATCCGAAACTCCATCTATATATAGATCATAAACTATCTCCTTTCCATCCTTTTTTCCTGAATCCCTGAATTCAAAAACCGGTGCTGCTTTCGTTACTTTTTTCATGACATTATGGCCCAACAAGGCTTGATTATTATATTTTTTTATTTGTTAATGATTACCTTTTGAAGGAGATTTTTAGCCATTCACCAGCACTCCATCCGACAGGGGACTGATTTGCTTCTTGCCATTCTTTGCATAGGCATATATCTTATATCTTACGCCCGATTTCAGACTGTTGAATGTACCAAAACTGCCCTTTCCATCAAAGGAAAGCGTAACTACATGTGCTGCCATAAATGATTGCACAACCAACTCACCACCAACGAGGCTGACAATAGGATCAGGCACTATAGGGGCAACTAACGACGCTTGTTCTACAGCCACTATCGTGATGGACGATGGCTGATAGTCCGAACCATTGGTAATCTCCACTTCCACTGTTCCTGTACCTTCATTTATAGCTGTAAATTTCGGTTTTGCAGGATTGCCTTTTTTTGATGATGCCAACTTTTGAGAAGTCAAATGCGATTGCGCAATATTGGTGGCTGCCACTTCACGGGTTGGGGCATTGATAGGGAGATTCGCAATCACCACCACTTGATTTGCATAACTTACCAGCAATAATTTTGCAGCCGCCATGGCATCCTTTATTGCCTTTTTATTTCCCTTTGTAGGTGCAAGCGTACAAATGTCTATAGCAGATTGTATAGCTATTGCAGCATTCGTCAACGAGGCATAAAACACCGTAGTGATATGTGGATCCTTGAACAAGGTAGCTGCAGAGCCCGTAGAAACGCAATCCTCGACATACTGTTTCAGTACCGTAGCCCTTCTCATCAACATGAAGATGCTGATTTTTACTAATACATTCTTTAATAGTCCCATAATTTTATTATATTATAATTGTTTAAAATTTGAAGTTTCATCTGATAAAAAACACGGATATACATTTTGAAAACCGTTTACATGAGAATCTGTTTTATTTACATGAGAATCTGTTTTATTTGTATGAGAATGTGTTTTATTTGTATGAGAATCTGTTTTATTTGTATGAGAATCTGTTTTATTTGTATGAGAATGTGTTTTATTTGTATGAGAATCAGAAAAATTAGTATACAAATAAAACAGATTATGTACCTTTTGGTTTTTGGATACCATCGTTTCCTCTCCCTTTTGGTTCCTTGTTGGCGCTATATGATTGTTATAAAACATTTTCTTTGTTTAACACGGCAAAATTACATCCGTCTTGTCCGCCAGCCAAATAAATTATACAAAAGGTATATTTCTATTATAAAAAAGCCACAATTACCTTTTTATATTTTTGATGATTTTGGCTTTTATGATGCGAATTCTGCGAATTTTCATGCCAAAACCGACCTCAAAAAGCTTCATGTCCTTCCGAAAACGTGTTGCCTCATCTCGTGATGCATCAAATTCAAAACCGTTTTTAAGCATTATTTTGCAAGTCTGCAGCCTTGTATGCGATGCATGATAATGATGGTTGTGCACCAAGTCCTTACGATACCTTCCATAATGGTTTCCGGGCATATTCCGGCAGCTTGCGCCAAGAGATTTTGAGTCAAGAACATTCGTTCCATTCTGCATGTGATAGACGGTATATCCGCCCTCTCCGGTGATATACATGATGTCGTGAAACAGGAGCTTTATGTAAATTTCCTTCACCTTTATCCTTACGTAGCCTACATCATATTTTGCAAACGAAATGCGCTTGCCGAAAATCCATTTCAGCGGCAGCAAAACAGGCAACAGTTTCTTGATGATTTTGGTCATAAAGGTTTTTAATTCATGATGTAAAGATAAAATGTTTTGTGGAGAAGGGGAATTACCATGCCTTGTTGGGCTGCTGCAATATAAGGGGAAAAAATATGAATGATAATATTACACTCATAAATCTTTTCGTAGCTTTGCATAGAACTTAAAAGAAAAAGATTACGAGACAAGTGTTGTTATATCATGGCGAAGATGGATATTGGGTAGCAGAATGCCCGAGTTTACCCGGCTGCATATCGCAGGGTAAAACAAAAAAGGAGACTTTGAACAATATCTAGGAAGCGATAGATTTATATATCGAGGTATTGGGTATGAATTTTTAAGTTTTCAACCTCATCCTTATATGATAGCATGCCTTGTTGGGGCTGCTGCAATATAAGGATGAAAAAGATGGTCGTGAACTAAATGAAAGACCTGCTGAACGATATCGGATTTTACCTTAAAGATGTTGATTATAAAACCTTGTTGCTGCTGATGATGGGATATGCCTTCATGTTGATGGGCATGAATTTTGGTGATGCCATAAAGAACAAAAAACTGCTGTTTGCCATCCAATTTTTCCCTGTAATTTTGTCGTTTACCATCATCGTCATCGGCATGATTTATAAAAACCATCATCAAAGCTTCGAAGGAACCTTGTTGGTGGTGTTGCTGGTTGTTTCTACCATCAGTCTGTTTCAAAAAAGGAAGGATTGAAAGTGCGGCGGCATGCCCAACAATTTTCGTAATGTTGCATCAAATAAAATATGGCTTATGCCACAATGACGGAAGAGTTTTTGCATTATGTTTGGAGGTATCGTTTGTTTGATATGGTTGATTTGAAAACGGCTGAAGGGGAAGATTTGCAGGTGATCAAAACCGGCGATTACAACACGCATGCCGGGGCGGATTTTTTCAATGCAAAAATAATGATTGGCAATACCTTGTGGGCCGGAAATGTGGAAATCCATCTGCAAACGAACGACTGGAACAAGCATCGTCATCAGCATGATGGGGCCTATAACAATGTCATTCTGCATGTGGTTCATGATGCCGGCATGGAGGTTCAAACCCAGAGCAATCGGGCTGTTCCATTGCTCGAACTGAAGGGTAAAATCAAGCGAAAGATTTGGGACAACTACGAAGAGATGCTTGCCAACAACGATTGGATTCCTTGCCAAAAACAGCTTCATGCCGTGGATGCCGCAACGCTTGATTCTTGGCTGGAAAAGATGGTTTTTGAACGGTTGGAACGCAAGACTTATGACCTGCTTCAAGGCCTGAATCAGAACAGGAACAATTGGGAAGAAACGTTTTATGTAAACTTGGCAAAGAACTTCGGTTACAAGATCAATTCGCTTCCTTTTGAGCTTCTTGCGAAGTCCGTTTCCAATCTTATTCTTGCCAAACATAAGGATAAACCCCTGCAACTGGAGGCTTTGCTGTTTGGCCAAGCCGGTATGCTGAACAAGGATTTCAAGGACGACTATTATCTGAAACTTCGCAGCGAATACGAGTTTCTGAAACATAAATATTCCCTCCAGCCCATCGATGAAAACATGTGGAAGTTCATGAGGCTGCGGCCAATCGGTTTTCCTACCATCCGCATATCTCAATTTGCCGATCTGATACATCATTCCTCTCATCTTTTCTCCAAGATTTTGGTTGCCGAGCATGTCAAGGATCTGGAGAAACTGTTTGACGCTCACACATCTGACTACTGGCAGGAACATTATACCTTCGACAAGCCTTCCATCAAACAGGAAAAACGTATTGGCAAGGATTTCATTCACAATATCATCATCAATACCATCGTTCCATTTCTTTATGTTTATGGTAAAAAGCTCAACATTAAAAAACAAACCGATAAGGCCTTGGAACTCATGAAACAATTGCCAAAAGAGAATAATTCCATCTTGGATAAATGGTCTGAAATAGGCATTGATGCCAAGGATTCCTTTCAGTCTCAAGCCTTGTTGGAGCTGAAGAATGAATATTGTTTCCGAAAAAAATGTTTAACTTGCGCCGTTGGAAATAAAATACTTAGTCGCGATGAATAATTTAGTACAGTCAATAAAGCATTTCTTCGAGCAGAGAGCTTACGGTGTTTGTGCCTTTCTCGGCAATAAATTAGGAATAAATGCCTCGCATATCAGGTTGTTTTTCATCTATATTTCCTTTCTCACCATTGGGTCTCCATTGATAATTTATTTCATCATTGCCTTTTGGTTGAACATGAAAAAATACATCAAACATAAAAGAGGCAAAGTTTGGGATTTATAGTCTCCAATGCCATGAATCATTAATATAAACACATTGAAAAGCATCAATTATTTTAGGAAAATATACATCGGTTTCGGGCTGATATTTGCTGTATTGATAATAGGCGTGATTGGGTTCATGGTCATCGAAAACTATACCTTCAATGAAGCTTTTTACATGACGGTAATCACGGTTTCTACCGTTGGTTTCAGCGAAGTTAGGCAGTTGTCGGATGGCGGGCGAATATTCACTTCCATTCTGATCATCATCAGCATGACGACCTATGCCTATGCCATTTCCATTGTAACAAGTTATATCATCAATGGAGAATTTGCCCATTATTTTAAAAACTATAAAGTAAATAATAAGATTATGAAACTCGAAAATCATGTCATCGTTTGTGGCTATGGAAGGAACGGAAAAGAGGCTTGCTTGAATTTGGAAAAGCATGGTATCGGTTATGTTACCGTAGAAAGTAATGCAGGTTTGATATCTCAACTTCGGATGGAACAAAGGGTATTATTTGTAGAAGGGGACTCAACCGATGAGAAGACCTTGACCGAAGCGGGAATTGAACGGGCAAGAGCCTTGATCACCACCTTGCCTAAGGATGCCGACAACCTGTTTGTGGTTTTGACCGCTCGCGACATGAACTCAAAATTACAGATTATCAGTCGAGCCTCCGAGGATGCTTCCGTTAATAAATTGATTCGTGCCGGAGCTGATAATGTAATCATGCCTGATAAGATCGGTGGCTCTCATATGGCTTCCTTGATTACCAAACCGGACGTTCTTGAGTTCTTGGATTACCTAACCATGCAGTCCGGTGAAACGGTTATCTTGGAAGAGATACTGGTAAATAAATTATCATCCGAATTTCACAACAAGTCCATCAAGGATCTGGAGATAAAGCACCGAACCGGTGCCAATATTATCGGTTATAGAAATCCTAGCGGGCAGTTCATCATCAATCCTTCTCCCGAAACGATTTTGGCAATGGATTCAAAGCTCTTTGTTCTCGGTACGCAGGAACAAGTTGCCAAACTCTTGTCTACATTCGCAAAATAATCATCATTAATAGTTATTATCATGAATCAGGAAAAAGTAATCTTAGGTGTTTGCCTTTGGTTAGGCAATCGTTTCAATTTAAGCGTCACCGGTTTGCGCATCGTCTTTGCAGCCTTGTTCCTATTGGGTTTCCGAATGCCCTACATTGCCCTTTCTCCATTAGTGCTTTACTTCATTCTTTATTTGATAATGCCTAAAAACCAATTTTAAACATGACTAAAACAATCTTGATTACCGGCAGTAACGGTATGCTGGGGCAGAAGTGCATCTACCAGCTTTTAAAACAGAAGGATGTGAGAATCATTGCCACATCCATTGGTGCAAACAGGACCAGCGAGAAGAATGGATATATCTATGAATCCCTTGATATAACCAACGAACAGGAGGTGCAAAACATCTTCGAAAAGTATCAACCCGATGCAGTCATCAACACCGCTGCCTTTACCAATGTGGATGCCTGCGAAAGGGACCACAAGGGATGCGACACCTTGAATGTGGATGCCGTGGCTTATCTCCTTACTGCTTGCGAAAAGCACAACACGCATCTCGTTCATTTGTCTACCGATTTTGTCTTCGATGGGGAACACGGACCTTACAAGGAAACCGATGCTCCCAACCCTTTGAGCTACTATGCCGAATCGAAATTCAAGGCGGAATTGCTGATAGAGATGAGCGACATAAAATGGACCATCATCCGCACCATCATCATCTTCGGGGTAGTGGATGACGGCAACAGAAGCAACGTGGTTTTATGGGTGAAAAACAATCTCGAAAAAGGTCTCGACATCAACGTCATCAACGACCAATACCGTGCCCCCACCTTGGCCGAAGATCTTGCCGATGCCTGTGTTTCTGCCGTTCTCAAGGGTGCCACCGGCATCTACCATGTATCGGGCAAGGAGATTTATTGCATCCTCGACATAGCCTATATGGTGGCCGATTTCTTCGGCTTGGACAAGGCTCACATCAAGCCCATCACTTCCGCTTCCCTGAAACAGCCTGCCATGCGCCCTCCCCGTACCGGTTTCATCATCGACAAGGCCATTAAGGAATTAGATTTTCATCCCCATACCTTCGAAGAAAGCCTCGAGATAATCAAGCAGCAATTAGCCCAGATAAACAAGTAGCATCTTATCGTTTTTCTTGCCTTTATGAGTGCACCGAAACGGATGCAATTATAGAAGCATGATTTATGCAACCATAAAGGAAAGCAGAAATGTCTAACTATAAGTTTGTTTAATCATAAATATCTTTTCTATGTCCAATATCAATGACATCCACTAACAGAATATTGTCCAATATTTCATAGATAACACGATAATCGCCAACACGAATTCGAAAGGCGCCAATACCCTTCAGTTTTTTATAACCCTTTGGGCGAGGGTTGTTCGCTAAACCATAAATAGCTTTTTTGAGTGAAGAATAATCAGGGTCATTAATTTTTTCAAGGACTTTCAATGCCTTCCTGTTTATTACAATCTGATAATTCATCTTTTCGCTTTTCTTTTGCTTTCAATCATTTTAAAAGCATCATCAATAGGAATGGAAGGTTCTTTTGAAGCCTTTGCTTCCACATACCTTCTGATATCCTGCAAGTCTTCCAGTTCTTCAATCATTTTTTGATAATCTTCCAGAGAAAGAATTACACCTAACTTTTTACCTTTGGTATCAGTGATATATTGTGTTCGCATTATATGATTTATTTTATTCATCGCAAAAATACAAATTATTACAGCATTTGTTATTGTCTTGAATTATCTTTGTTATGCTGATGATTTTTTCAATGCTTTTATGAGTGCACCGAAACGGATGCAATTATAGAAGCATAATTCAATTAAATAAACAATACCTTTCTGTAACAACTGTGTCAGATTGATTTGTCATTAGCTCGTGACCATCGTACGTAATCTTGGTTAATAATACTAAATCTGAAGGTTTTTGAATGCTCAAAATAGTAATTACAAAAGATAATTTATCCAAAGAAAAACTTTCGGCCTCGAATTTATAAGAAGCAAATGTTCCAATTTCCTTTTCAATAGCTAATAATGAATTAGGGATGAGTGTTAAATTTTCAATTCTGCTTATTGTTGTTTGGAAGACAGGAAAAAGAACTGTTTCGTTTAGTAATTCTTTGAATAAAATTTTTCTCTTTTGTCTGTTATTAATTCTTATTTCTATCAGGCTTTTATTATCATTTATTAAGCCTTTATAAGCTTGTTCATTTCCTAAGTCCACGAAAGATTGATAATCCTTCAATCCTAATTGTTTATAAAATGAATCATCAAAGACAGCCTCTTCCAAACTGCATCGCATTACCTTAGCTACCTTCTGAAACTTTAACCAAATTGATTCTTCAAATTGTCCAATTATAACACTACAGCCAACACCGAATAAGTTTATTTTGATAGATTGCAGCGAAGTGTTCATTCATAATATTAATGTCCAAGAAAAAAAATTACAACTCTCTTTCAATGTCTTTAGCACGATGAGGATATTTCTGCAATAGTATTTTCTTTATATCCCCATTTTTTACACTTGTAATAAAATTATCTTTACTACCCTTTCCATTAAAACCTAAACCCCTAGTACATTGACTCATTACCGAATTATGTTTTATCCCATTTACTTTTAAGGCAATTTCTTTACAAGCTTTTGTATAATAATCTCCTCCATTTGCCTTTATAGATTTTACAACAGGAATTATTTGCTCTAAAAGAACATCACTATCTCCTATTCCCTTTTTATTAGGGTAATTTTCGGTTGGTTTCTTTTCAATAGGTTTTTCAAAAATCACATTTTTTTGGATTGAAGGTATAATATTCAATTCTTTCGATTCCGTTATTGTGTACTTTTCAACTATGGTTTCAGTTTCCAATTTCCCCAATTTTATACCTCGGTTGTTAAAGATAATTATCTCTGGTAAATCATCAAGTTTATCTAAAGGGTTTTCGAAACATTTTAAAACATCAATATCATATACTTTTAGTTCAGATATTTTTAACTTATAAACCAATTTCTCCTTTAAGCCAGCTTTTGCATTACTTATATCGGCAATCCAATAATCATTACCATTTGTTAATATGCCATATATACAATTATCAACAGTTCCTATATAATTAATCAGTTGTCCAAAATCTTTATCATTAAGTTCTTTAATAAAATTCTTAACTTCAATTATAAACTTACCCTGATCAGTTTCAAATAAAATATCAGCACGTTTATTTGTTATATCAGAATCCTCAAATTTAATACTTTTATAATCCTTAAAATCCCAATTAAGAATTTCAAATATAGGCAATACAAAAGAGATTATTGTTTGAGTTTCTTTGAGCTTATCTCTTTTTTTAACAGCATCGGCGACCATAATACTTATCTTAGTAAAATCTTCTTCTTTGGAATAAGATACAGACTTATCATGTTTTCTTTTATTATCATGATTAATAACTTCCGATGGAATCTCAAATTTTATTGAGGAATCAAAAACATCATGAGTTTTGGATTTAACATTAATATGCTCACCAAATTTTTCTATGAAATATTTCTTACCTGTTTCTGTAATTCTCCAAATTGCATAACCACCAGATTCAAGGTAACCATCTTTATCTTTTAATTGTTGACTAGTACTTGCAACATGATGAAAATATAGGGGTGTTTTTAATCCTTTCTCATTTTCTAATTCGGAATCAGAAAGTTCCCAATAATTTGAGATTATTTAACAAATGTCTTGTCTTGAGGCTTGACCTCCTAAGTCTATGATGCATTTTAAAATACTGTCTTTCCTGCTTAAATTTTTCATTTTCTTTAATTTAAACTAATTTTTTACGCCCCAAAACTAATAAATTCTTTAATCATCACATATTCAAGCAAAAATGATACTATATATATATAAGGAGTGTTTTGATGGTTTTCAGATAAAGCTGCATGTGCTTTTGCAATTTTCATTGGTTTGAGAGAAAGCCCCAAATACCCAAAAACCACCATTCAAGAATCATAAATCCTGAAAAAATGATGTCAGACTTGTTGCAGAAGTCTTCAGACATCTCATGGAAGTCTTCAGACTTATGATGGAAGATTGAAGACTTGTGAAGGAAGTCTTCAGACATGTGATAGAAGATTGAAGACTTATGATGGAAGTCTTCAGACATGCGATGGAAGATTGAAGACTTGTGATGTAAGTCTTCAGACAT
>CAIWCG010000122.1 GCA_903911135.1 uncultured Bacteroidota bacterium | reverse complement strand
GGCTCCCCTGAATGAACGAGGGGCTCCCCTGAATGAACGAGGGGCTCCCCCGGATGAACGAGGGGCTCCCCTGAATGAACGAGGAGCTCCTAAATTTTTGCCAAAAGCTGTTTCGAGCAACCTGCCGTCAAAACTAGCCCCGATAGTAGCGGCAGCCCGCTGCTTGGTGTCGGTTTTGGGCAGGCAGCGGCTACAGCGGATAGCGGGACGTAGATGGGACGAGTGGAGGATATAGGCTCCTTAAAAGAAAATTATGAATTATAGATTATGAATTATGAATTGGTGTGAAACAAAAAAGCCGCTTCAAGGGGTTTGAAGCGGCTTTGATGTTTTTGTTTTTATGAACTATGCTTTTACTTTTTCGGTATTTTTTTGGAATTTGCCGAAGTCGAGTACTATTGGTGTGGAGATGCATAGTGAGGAGTAGGTTCCGATGACTCGGCCTATGAGGAGTGCGAAGATGAAGCCTCTGATGACTTCGCCGCCGAAGATGAAGATGACTACCAATACGAAGAATACGGTGAGGGTGGTATTGATGGTTCGGCTCAATGTGGCGTTTAGGGCGTTGTTGATGACGACTTTGTCGTCGGTGGTGTGGTGCATGCCTAAATATTCACGGATTCTGTCGAATACGACTACGGATTCTGTCATGGTGTATCCCATAACGGTGAGTATGGCGGCAATGAAGTGTTGGTCTATTTCCAAGGCTATCGGCAGGATTCCGTTGAAGATGGAGAATAAGGAGAGTACGATGAGTACGTCGTGGAAAAGGGCGACTGTGGCGCCGAGTCCGTATTGCCATTTCTTGAATCGGAAGAAGATGTAGAGGAACATCAATCCGCATGCGATGATGATGGACCAGAAGGCGGCAGTCTTGATGTCGCCAGCTATGGTCGGTCCGACTTTTTGTGAGGAGACGACTTTAGAGTTCTTGAAGCCGTCCATGTCTGGTGCTGCGGTGTATAGTGGTTTCAGGCCTGTGTAGAGTTTATCCATCAACACGTTTTCTACTGTGGCAGAGGTGTCGTTGATGAGGTAGGATGTGGTAACCTTGAAACGGTTGTCGGTACCTACTGACTTAACTTCGGGAGCTTCGTTGCCAAACTTAGGTGCCAAGGCTTTACGCATGTCTTCTGTGGTCAGGGCTTTATCCATTTGGATGGTGTAGGTACGGCCTCCTTTGAAATCGACACCCATATTCAATCCTTTGAATGCAAAGGATACGATACCTGCGATGATGATGATGCCGGAGATGATATAATATTTCTTTCTGTTGTCAACAAAGTTGAAGTGTATGTTCTTGTAGATATTTTCTGTGAAGGTATTGGAGAAAGAAATTGGCTTGTTTCGTGACAACAGGCTTTCGAATATCAATCTTGAAATAAGAACGGCAGAGAACAGGGAGGTCAATACACCGATAACCAATGTAGTGGCGAAACCTTGAACAGGACCTGAACCGAAGATGTAAAGTACGATTCCCAAGATAAGGAGTGTCAAGTTGGAGTCGAGGATGGATGACATGGCATGCTTGAAACCATCTGCAATGGCAAGGCGGATTCCTTTTCCTCCTCTAAGTTCTTCACGAACCCTTTCAAAGATAAGGATGTTTGCATCAACAGAAAGACCGATGGTAAGGACGATACCTGCAATACCTGGAAGTGTAAGAACGGCACCCAAGGAGGCGAGAACTCCCATGATGAAGAAGATGTTGGTGAACAAGGCAACATTGGCTACCCAGCCTGCACGCATATAGTACCATCCCATGAAAACAAGGATGACGATGAACGCGATGATGAAGGAAACAAAACTGTTATGTATGGCTTCTTCTCCTAAAGATGGACCAACAACGGCCTCTTCAACAATCTTAGCTGGAGCAGGAAGTTTACCTGCCTTTAAGATATTTGCCAAATCTTTTGCTTCATTAACTTCGAAGTTTCCGGTGATGGAAGAACGACCATTAGGGATTTCATTGATAACGTTTGGATAGGAATAAACATAATCATCAAGAACGATTGCAATGGCACGACCTACATTTTCTGCAGTCAATCGTCTCCAAGTATTTGCTCCATCAGGGTTCATGTTCATGGTGATTTCTGGACGGTGATCCATCTGACCGAAATCTTGGGCAGCATCGACGATAGCATCTCCTTCAAGCGGAGCTTTAGCTTCACGACCTGGAATCTTGATTGCAATCAATTCGAGAGCACTGAACCTTTTGTCTCTTGGTTTTACAGTCCACAAGAATTTCATTTCACGTGGAAACAAAGAACGAATCTGTGGCATGTTTAGATAAGCCATGACTTTGGCAGTATCCTTTGTCAAGGCACTTCCCATCACGCAACTCTTCAACCAAGGTTTTTCCTGTTCTGCGTTTTCGATTCTAGGTTGAATCAAAACTGCCCATAATGGATTCTTCTTGGTAAAATCAGCAGCGCTCTTGGCTGCTTTGCTAGTATCGGTAGATGTAGCTGTATCGGCGTTTGCAATGGCTTTTGTAAGCGACAATGCAGTATCTTTCTTTGCAGAATCCTTGGCAGCTATCTTACCACCTTTGGTAGAATCCTTTGAAGCAACTTTAGAGGTATCGTTTGCATTGGCCAATGAATCTCCAACCAACAAGCTTCTTAAAGTTTCGTTTGCTTTGGTCAAGTTCGGGAACATTTCTTTCATGTTCCAAGTTTCCCAGAACTCCAATTTTGCAGTTCCCTGCAATAGTTTACGAACACGTTCCTTGTCCTTTACACCTGGCAATTCAACCAAGATTCTTCCACCAGCCAATTGCTGAATGTTCGGTTGTGTAACACCAAACTTGTCGATACGGGTTCTTAAGATCTTATAGGTACTTGCTATTGCATCCTTTGCTTCCTTAGAGATAACCTTCAGAACTTCATCATTTGTGGAGTTCAAGGAAATCTTATCCTGCAATGAAGCATTCGAAAAGATTGCAGATAACCGTGCATTAGGATCGCCTTTCTGAAACGCTTCTCCGAACAAGGTCACGAAGTCCTTCTGGCTCGATTTTTCATTTTCGGCAGCACTGGCAAGTGCCTTGTTGAATGTTGGGTCAACGCTATAATTCGACATTGCCTTGATTAATTCAGCAACCGACACCTCCATCGTTACGTTCATACCACCCTTTAAGTCAAGACCGAGATTGATCTCTCTTTCCTTACACTCATTGTAGGTATATTTTTGTATCAACAGGTTATAAACCGGCTCCCCTTTTACCGAATCGAGAAATCTTCGCTCTGATGCGGAATCTCCCTTGGCAAAATCCTTTGCCTGATTCTCTACTTGGTGTGTTTTCCAAGTAAATGACAACTGATACAAACAAACAACGGCAAACGCAATTGCAATAAATCTTATGGCTCCTTTACTCTGCATGTAATTGATTTTTTATTATTATTAGATTAAAATTTTTTTTTCAAGCCCGCAAATATAGAATTTCAATTGTAATTATACAATTCTTAACTAAAATAATGATACTTTCAAGTATAAAACCCCCAACACTCATCCTCCCAAATAGCTTCTAATTGCGGAAATTCTCGTATTGTAGAGGTATCTCCAGGTCATGTTTCTTCAGCATCGCTATCACCTCCTGCAGGTCATCCAGCTTTTTCCCTGACACCCGAACCTGGTCGTCCATTATGGAAGCCTGAACCTTCATGCCGGTATCCTTTATCAGTTTCACTATCTTCTTTCCGGTTTCCTTGTCGACACCGGTTTTTATCTTGATATCCTTCTTCACCATGTTTCCCGAAGCATAGAGTTCCTTGCCAAAATCAAGGCAAGAAGTATCCAAACCCTGCTTCACCATCCGCGTGATGATGATATCCTGAATCGTCTGCATCCGCATATCCTGTTCCGTCACCACATGCAGGGTCATTTCCTTTTTGTCCAGGTCTATGGAAGTTTTGCTGTTATTGAAATCATACCTGTTCACAATTTCCTTCCTAACGGTATTGATGGCATTATCCAGTTTCTGGATATCCACCTTGCTCACAATGTCGAATGAAGCCATACTATACTATATTATATATATACGCCGCAAAAATATAAAAACCATCACCAATCTTATAATCAGGATAATTTTTTGAAGCCTATGTTCTCTTCTCGTCCCATCTTCGTCCCGCTATCCGCTGTAGCCGCTGCTCCCCAATTCCGACACCAAGCAGCGGGCTGCCGCTACTATCGGGGCTAGGCTTCTATGGCAGGTAGCTTCGAAATGGCTTTTGACAGCAGATTTTATCCTAACGGAATGAAAATCCAAGCAAAACCATTGATTTATAGAGTCCAATGCGTCAAAAATAGAGGTCATTGCGTCCGACGCTAAGGTTATAGCGTCCGACGCTAAGGTCATTGCATCCGACGCTAAGGTCATTGCGTCCGACGCTAAGGTCATTACGTCCGACGCTAAGGTCATTACGTCCGACATAATGACCATTACGTCGGATGTTATAACCTCTGCATTGGATGTAATGGGCTTTATTTTTG
>CAIWCG010000121.1 GCA_903911135.1 uncultured Bacteroidota bacterium | reverse complement strand
GTGGAGTGGCGCCGAAGGCGGTTCTTTGCCGCCTTTATCTTGCGTTTGTTGATGGCGGCAAAATCGGAGCGCAGCGAACCCACGCAACACCCCGACCTCTTTTAGCTGCCTTTTCTCCCTTGGCAGCTAAAAGGGGGCGCCCCCAAAAGAAAATTATGTTGTGTAAAAATGAAATTTATTGCCCCAAAAGCCGACTGTAAACTTCGGCGTATAGGCTCGTGCCTCGTTCGAGCGAGAAGAGGCGGATGGATTTTTGTCTGATAAGCTCTGGATTGAGGGTCAGAAGCGTGTCGATTTGCTGGATGGTGCGGTCGTATGTTTCGTCGTCGAAACGGTCTATGCAGATGCCTGTTTCGGCTATGTTGGCTTCCACATCGCCTATGTTTTTGTTGCAGATGATGGGTATGCCCATGGCCATTATCTCTGCCATTTTGGTGGGCGAAGAGGCGATTTTCGAATAGGTGGGGCTGATGAAAAACAAACTCACTTCACTTAGGCAAAGTAATGTTGGAACTTCGTGTCTTTTTGCTGCGATAATGGAGATCCCTACTGTGGACACCGACAGCGAATGGGCTTTATCCATGATGCTTTCAGGACTTTCGTTGGTGATGAACAGGAAACGGGCATCGGGTCTTGAAATCAAGAGTCTTTTATAGAATTCGAGCATCTCGTCGAGCATATACCAGGTGCCGATAGCTCCTAAATAACTGATGGTAAAAGGTCCTTTGGGAAGGTTCAGTTGCTTGCGGAATTTTTCAATGGCATTCTCCGAAACGTTTGCTCTTGAAAACAGTTCGACATCTGCGCAGCAGGGGATGACTTGTATGGGTATCTCGTGCTTCATGTATGGAAAGCCGTGAATTGTTTTTCTTGCCGCCTCGGTTAATGAAATGGTGTAGTCGGCAGCTGACAGATACTCCTTTTCTTTGCGTTTGAAGTACTTGTATATCATGGAATAGAAGGGATTCGACAACTTCCAGATGCCGCCATCTATCCTTTCGTCTGCCCAAAAGCCTCTCATGTCGAAAACGAACTTGATGCCCAACTTTTTCTTCATCATCAGCCCTACCAAAGCGGAGATATAGCTCCTGCAATGTACCAATTCGAAGTGTTTTGTTTGATGTAGCCTAAAGGCGGCACGTTTCATCTTCAGCACATCCCAAACGGTTGATAATACAGGCGGTTTCTTGGTGTATTTTATGGGCATCCACGCTATGTCATGCTCGCCAAGAAGTTTAGAAATGGTTTCTTTTTCCAATTCATATCGTGCTTCCTTTTCAAAACTGATGATGGTAAAGCGATAACCAGATTTCGACAGGCCGATAAGGTATGGTATCACTTGTGATTGACCTAACTGGTCAGTCATGCCATCATACGAGAGGTAAAGAATGTTCTTCAATGTGGGAAAGATATTGTTGCTTATGGAATGTTCTTTATCAACCATTTATGGAGCACTATCAGCAACCATATTCGGTTGTATAGATAGTTGTTTCCATTATAAAATTCCTTCTTGATGCGTTCCACTTCCTTATAATTCACAACGCCATATCTTTCTATAACTTCTCTCGAAAGATAATCGGTTATTAGCCAACCAAGTTCTTTGGTAAGCCATATGTTCAGTGGTATCGCGAAGCCTTGCTTGGGTCTTGCAAAGAACTTTTCAGGAATATAATTGTAAAGAATCTGTCGCAGGATATACTTCGTTACTCCATTCCTGTATTTCAATGAAGGATCTATGTTTAATGCAAATTCCACTATTCGGTGATCAAGATATGGAACGCGTGTTTCCAGTGAATATCTCATGCTGGCCCTATCCACTTTGGTCAACAAATCATCCTTTAGATAATATTCAATGTCAAACAGCGCTTGCGTTTCCATCGGAGTCAAATGCCGTTCTTTCTGATAGATATTTGATGTAAAGATATCGTCTGGAATACGTAAGAAACTATCCATCAGCTGCGATTCAGGTACTGATGACTCTGCATAATAATCGGGCGTTAGTAACGCATTCAATTCGTAATCTGCAAACAGATATTGTTCTTGTGAAAATATGTGACTCTTAATCTTTGATGGATCATCATATAGGAATTGATGGGCAGCCCGCTTATATCTTGAGGACAGATGTGATAATGTATTGCCAATAGGTTTTCTGAAGGCCTTTATCATTGGGTTTTGTAGTCGTTTCGCCCATTTATATGCACCATAACCAAAGAACAATTCGTCGCCACCTTCTCCCGTCAAAGTAACGCTTACATATTGCTTGGCAAGCTTGGAGACCATCATGGTAGGTATGGCAGATGAATCGGCAAACGGCTCATCATAAACATCGAAAATGCTATCCACAAGGTTTATTGCATCTCTATATGAAACAATGAACTCATGATGTTCTGTGCCAAGATACTTTGCTATCGCCTTTGCATATTCACTTTCATTATGACTGTTTTCTTCGAAGCCAATGCTAAATGTATTGACCTTAATTCCTGATAGTAAAACGGCTTGTGCAGTTACCAAACTAGAATCTATGCCACCACTTAGAAAAACTCCGAATGGTACGTCGCTTTTAAGCTGATATTGCACTGAACTAATGATCAAATCCGACAACTTAACCATTGCCTGTTCCTTGTTTTTAATGGTTTGATGCTGAAGTTTGGAGTTTATCGTCCAGTATTTTTGTTCTTCAAACTTATTCTTTGATATCTTGATCCAACTCCCAGCACGCATTTTATGTATATGCTTGTAAATTGAAATCGGTGTGGGTACATATCCAAAATGCAAGAAATCTCGAATGGCAGATTTGTTGATTTCTCTTGGAATGAACTTCAATTGCAATAAGGATTTCATTTCTGAAGCAAACGCAAAATTGTTTCCATCCCAAAAATAATAAAGAGGCTTTATTCCCACCCTATCCCTAAACAGATATAATTCCTTTTGAACTTTATCATATATCGCCAATGCGAACATTCCATTTAATTGTTGGACGAAATCAACTCCCTGCTGCACAAAAGCCTCCAAAATAACTTCGGTATCTGATGACGTTGAGAAGTTCAAGGTTGGTTGTAAAGGGGTTGATGATTTTAAGTTTGCTGCAATCTCTTGAAAATTATAAACCTCACCATTGTATATTATAACATATCGTCCATCGTGTGAGTGTATGGGTTGATTCGCCCTTTCTGATAAATCAAGAATGGATAATCGGCGATGACCTAAACTGACTGTATCATCTGTAAAATAACCTTCAGCATCTGGTCCGCGATGCGCTAGTATTTCGGTCATGTTGATTAACTCCTCTTTTGAGAAGACATTATCTTTTGAATAAAATCCGGCTATTCCACACATAGTTTTTATCTGTAAAACATATTTAATAAAGAATGTTTAATAATTGCAAGAAACCTCCTGCTAAGGATTACCCTATAATTGTTTTTGAATGCCTGAAAGAAATATTTGAAACCGCTTTTGGTCTTTTTACTAAGCATCAAATGGAGTGCAATGTAACTGTCACAATAAGACTCTACCTGATTGAAATAATCATTGAAAAGTTCCCTGACCTTTGCATCCTGAAATGCATATTGCAAGGACAAGAGTTTACGTTTCAACAGTTTTTGTTCATCAAAGTTTATGACACTTCTTGATTTATGTTCCATAATTACTGCCGAGACACGGTTATCTGTCTTAATACCAAAATTAGAACTTATCCGAATCCATAATTCCCAATCTTCTGAACCCGAAAGGTCTCTGTTTTCATTAAAACGGTACATGTCGGTAATTGCACGGTCGATAAAAACTCCAATGCAACTCAAGGGATTGCCTTCGATGAACATCATGATGTCATTGCTTTTCAATTTATTGATAATCGGTTTCACTCTACCTTTTTCATCTTTTATTTCATATGCAAGATGGAAGAATTTAGGGAACTCATATTCATTCAGACTTTCATAAGCATGAGAAAGATGCCAAGGATAGTAATAGTCATCAGAATCGAGGAATGTGACATAACGCCCTATAGATTTATCCATTCCAAAATTCCTTGCTGCACCCCGTTCTGCATTTTCTTTTTTGTAATAATGGAGCTTTGGGTCGTTGAATTGCTTTATGAATTCTTCTGTGTTGTCGGTGCTGCCATCATCTATAATAATCAATTCGAAGTTGGGATAGCTTTGTTGCAACACAGAGTTTATTGACCGTTCAAGAAAACCTGCACGATTATAAGTAGGAATAATGACCGAAAAGAATGGTTCAGCACTCATATAAATTCTCCAACGATGTTATCATTTTATTCAATCCAAAATATTTCTTCACATCTTCATGACCATTTTTTATTATAGAATCCCGTAGTTTTTTATCATCAAGCAGGGAAAGGATTCCTTTATGAATGGCTACTGTTTCTTCATAGTTGACCACAACGGCATTTTCCTGGTCCTTAATGAATTCGCAGGCAATGCCCGACAAGGTAACCACCGATGGAATACCTGCTGCCAAGGCTTCTACATAGGTTTGACCGAATGCTTCTGCTTGTGGTTTGATGGGAACATGAACATAGATATCGAACAACTGATATAAGGAATATAAATCTTCTTCAAAAGGAATTTCAACGAAGCTATCGGGAGGTAATCGTTTCAGCAGCTGCTGAATAGGTTGCCGATAATCGCCATTTGCATTGGCCAGAACCAAATAGGCATTCGGATGAGTCTTGAGCAATTCTTGGAAAGCCTCGATGATGAAATGAACCCCTTTCCAGCGGGTATAGCGCGATACCACCCCAATAACCGGATGCTTGCCAACCGTCTGATAAGTCATCTTCATGGCTTCCACCCGGTGCTTGTCGGGCTGCTCAAAAGCCTCCAGTTTAAAACCATGCGGAATGCTCGTTATTTTATCCGGATTGGCACCTTCCATATCCACCATCACCTTTTTCACACTGTCGCTGATGGCCACAATATGAGTAGAAATGGCATTGATATATCGGTCGTATTTCACCATGTGAGGATAATCGTCGATATGATAAATGGCATTATGGCGGGTATAAATCCTCTTTTTTATTCGCAAGGCATAAGCCGCCGTGAGCCCCAGCAAACCAGCATCGAAAAGGTGAACATGCACCATATCGGGTCGGTTTTTCAGTAGGGCGCCAAGCAGTTTCATGAAAGCCAAAGGCATATCGCGGCTACCGGCATATTTAATCCGGTGCACACGCACGCCAAGTTTTTCAAGTTCCGTTTCAAGCGTAGAAGGACCCTCATTCATCAAAATGAACGACAGTTCGAAGCGGTTTTTGTCCAGTTCTTGGGCAATCCACTCAAAAGCCAGCGCCTTGTGAATGTTCGAAATGATATAGGTAACCTTCTTTTTCATTAACGATGCAAAAGTAGTTTTTTTTTTGAAGCCTATGTGTAGTTCTCGTATCCTGGCCAGTCCCGCTATCCGCTGTAGCCGCTGCCAGCCCATTTCCGACACCAAGCAGCGGGCTGCCGCTACTATCGGGGCTAGGTTTTGATGGCAGGTTGCTTCGAAATGGCTTTTATGGCGTAAGTAATTATATATCAATCTATTATGTCATGTCCTGATGCTTTTGTAGAGGGCTCTGCAACATTTGTAGAGTCCTCTACAAACTTTGTAAGCCTGTTTCCAAAGTTTGTATGCCTATCTCCAAAGTTTGTATGCCTATCTCCAAAGTTTGTATGCTTATCTCCAAAGTTTGTATGCCT
>CAIWCG010000120.1 GCA_903911135.1 uncultured Bacteroidota bacterium | reverse complement strand
ATTAAAATAACTGAAGAGTGCATCAATTGTGGTGCTTGCGAACCTGAATGTCCTAATAATGCGATATATGAAGGTGGAGCAGAATGGAGATTTTCGGATGGAACAACTGTAAAGGGTCCATTCACAATGTTGGATGGAACAACCGTTGATTCTGACGCCGCACAAACTCCGAAATCTATGGATCTTTACTACATCGTAAGTGATAAATGCACGGAATGTGTAGGTTTTCACGATGAACCTCAATGTGCGGCAGTTTGCCCTGTTGATTGTTGCGTAGATGATGAAAACTTCCGCGAATCAAAGGAAGTGCTGCTTGACAAGAAAGCAAAAATGCACGTTTAATATTTGCATTACATATATTGATCCGCATCAGACTGTACAGGTTTGATGCGGATTTTTTGTTTATAAACTAAAGATTCAAACCTTTACGTTAACAAATATATGACCACCAATATGACGATCAGGAATATTTTTATCCTTGCATGTTTGATGATAAATAACTGTGTTTATTCTCAAAAGGATGCACCGATATTGAACAATCCCACATTGGTTATGAATGCTGACAGTTTAAAGAACCTTGGGCATGAGATTCTTTATGGTGCAACCGATTCCATTCGAATAAATGCCAATGAAAACTTCAGTACCCTTCTTGAAAAATCATTGAATGCAGATTACTCATTTTTGTTTCCATTTGATTCGGTAAAGAACGTTTCCATTCTATATGCTCCTGATAATTCTTTCCGAATAATGACTTGGAATATGCCTGCTGTCGATGGATCGCATTATTCCTATTTTGGATATGTGCAGACCTACAACAAGAAAAAAAGCACTTCCAAGGTTTTCAAATTGACTGACCACAATGAATCATTGGAAAAACCTGAATTTGTGAAACTGTCGCCAGACAATTGGTATGGTGCGGTGTATTATAAGATGGTCTTCAATCAGTATCATGGAAAGAAATATTTTACCTTATTGGGCTTTCATTTCATCAATCAGCTGAAATCGCAGAAGGTGATGGAAACCATGATGGTATCTGGCGATAAGGTGGTGTTCGGGATGCCGAACATCAAGTATAACAAGAAGAGCTATAACCGTATGCTATTCACCTATTCAGCCAAGGTGGTGATGTTGCTGCATTATGATGAAATCAAGAACAAGATTATCTGCGATCATATTCAGCCAGAGGATAAACTGATGGAAGGGCAGTATGAATATTATGGTCCTGATGGGAGTTATGATGATTTTATTTTCAAGGGTGGAAACTGGATCATTGAAAGTGACATGGACATGAGGAATGGCAAGGATAGAACCAGTGGCAAGCCCAAGACTCCTTTCGAATTTCCTAATCATTGATGTAATCATTGGCATAGAAAAATGCCTCATGTTATTGTTGGTATAAATAATTTTTAATAATTTTACATCACTAATAATTTAAAACATAGCACATGAAAAAAATCTGTACATTTTTAGTTATGCTCGCCATAATCGGTTGGAGCAATGGAGTCAGTTCTCAAACGCTCGATCAAAGTCAGTTGGTTTATAATGGTGGCACCAGTGCACGCACTTTGCCCGGATATAGCCACTTTCAATCCTTCACGGCAGGAATTACCGGCACTTTGGTGGAGATTGATATGGGAGTCTTCAATACCATAAATGGTGTTGGGGTATTGAAAATTTATGCTGGGCAGGATACCACAGGAACACTTTTGCAGACTACTCCTGTAACTGTGAACTGCCCCAGTGGCGCTTGTTTCACCAACTTCACCACCAATGTTGCCATCACTTCTGGCAATGTTTATTCGTTTCGATTCATTCCCGGCACAGGCATTCCTGACCCTTATGGTGTGCAGATAGAAGCTCCCGGTACTTATACTGGTGGCCAATTCGAAATCATTGACCCAAGTGGCGTTTACACCACCGGTTTCGACCAGGTTTTTAGAACTTATGTGACCACCACTACCGGCATAAAACCAATTGAAACCAATTATCCTGGCTCCAAGATTTATCAAAATACAATGGACGGAAGCATCACGGTTTCGTATCATTCATCAAGTCCAAATTCGTTTTTAAGAATCATGGACATGGATGGAAAAACAGTTTATTCTCAAAATTTATCCGGCACAGATGGAAAAGAAATCATTCATCCAAACTTGACTGACGGTGTTTATTTTTGGGATATGAACAACCAACGTGGCAAGTTGGTGATAATGAAATAATAGCTGCTCAAACGATAGCATTAAAACATAAAAAAGCCGCTCCATAATGCATGGAGCGGCTTTTTATTTCATTGATAAAACGGATGTTATCAATGAAACGAAAACCCACCGAATGGAGCTGAAACAGGGCCATCGCCAGCGGTGTTATGCGGAATCAACCGAAACCAGGTTTTAGCCGCAGGATTTTTCGGAGTCACTTCACACTGCGAAGCATCCATCGTTTGCGGATTGGATGGATAATAGGCACTCATGTCATTAGGATCAGCTGAAATTGACTCGATGATTTTGCAATAATCAGTCAATTTGTCATGATGACAATGCAGGTGCCCCCTTCCCAAGAAACTGCTCTGCACGATGGAAGCCCCCGTCACACCTGATGGAACAGGACGCTCGCCTGGCAGCAAGGAAAGCGATAACCCCAAAGCCGTCAATTTCACCTCATTGTGAGGATAAATCTTGTTGGCATCATCCACGCCCAAATTGTACTCCTTTACCAAATCATCTTCCTTCGTATTCTGCACAATCACCAGATTGGAGTAAACCGAATACGCCGCATCGGTGGCAGTGTTGGCATTTGCCGCTGCAGTTTTGGCAGCAATTATCGACGTGCCATGTGCCTTGATTGATACGTCAGGGTCAGCAAAAAATGCCGGCCCTACCACTGCTGCCTTGTCAACTTTCTCTTGAAAGGGTGCATTTGAATTCATGTGAACTCCTTTTTTATCCATAATTTTTAATTTTTAAAATTGTTAATACTATATTAAGACTTATATTATTCTAATTACGCTGTTTTAGTAAATGCATTTTGATAAATACCATTTGCAGTGGATGAAAATGCATTTGTTTTTTATCAATCTGCATTTGTTTTTTGTCAAACTGCATTTGCTTTTATCAAACTGCAAATGGTTTTCATCAATCTGCAATTGCATTTCATCAATCTGCAATTGCATTTCATGAATCTGCAATTGTTTTTCATGAATCTGCAATTGTTTTTTCATCGGCGGCAAATGGTATTTATCAAAATGCATTTGCTCCAAAGCCTGCAAAACGTTTTTTTTACGTTGAAAACAGTAAAAACGAACCTTTAAAGAACCTTTTTTAGACTTTGGAGATAAAGCCTTCCCTCACTATCGTGGATAATTTTTCTTAGGAAGGCGGTAGAAAGGAAACTGCGATTTCGAGTTTTCCGTTTTCTTTTATAGAATTACCGAGGCAAAAATAGGCCTATAACTATTCTTAAAGTATGATTGATATCATGTATTTCATTTCCTTGTTCTTGCTGAATTTTCAATTTATGAATCAAGATGGAATCAAAAAAATACATAAAAAAACCTCTTTCAGCAATCGGACTTGTGATATGATTTATAAGTCCTGATGATGAAAGAGGTTTCTATGAAATGAGGGAATGAAAATTATTTTTTCTTGATCCTCAATTTTAATTTTTCCGATAAGAGATACATGGCCGGAACGAGCACCAAGGTGAGGAATGTGGCGAAGCTCAAACCGAAAATGATCGTCCACGATAATGGCCCCCAAAAGGCTACGCTGTCGCCACCGAACCAGATGTGCGGATTGAGTTCGGTGAACAAGGTTCCGAAGTCGATGTTCATCCCCACTGCCAATGGAATCAGTCCGAGTATGGTGGCTGATGCGGTGAGCAGCACTGGCGTCATTCTTGTTTTTCCGGCCTCTATCACCGCTTGCTGCAGTTCCATTCCATCCTCTCTAAGCAGCTCGATGAATTCGATGATTAGGATTCCGTTTCGCACCACTATGCCTGCCAATGCCACGATTCCGATACCCGTCATCACGATGGAAACATCCATCTTGAAAATGGAGAATCCGAGCAAAACCCCGATGATGCTGAACACGATTTCGGAAAGTATGATCAATGGTTTCGAGATGGAATTGAACTGCAAAACCAAGATGAGGATGATGAGCAAAATGGCTACCAGGCCTGCCATTCCGAGGAATGCACCGGTTTCTTTTTGCTGCTCCTGTTCGCCCGTCATGTTGATGGTTACCGCGTTTGAAGCTTGAAAATTGTCTGTTGCTGCCTTTACCTTGGCCACCACTTCATTAGCATTGAAACCGGTAAGGACATTGGAATATAAAGTCACGATTCGTTTCTGATTTTTCCTGCGGATACCTCCGTAAGTATTGGCATAATGAACCTTGGCAACAGAGGATAAAGGCACTTGGCGGATAGCACCGTTCATGGCCATATCGCGATAGGTAATCTTGAGATTCATCAAGGCATCGATATTGTTTCGCTGGTCTTCCTGATAGCGCAACTGTATGGGATATTCATCATTCGCGTCCTTGAACTTCGAGACTTCCTTTCCAAAGATTGCATTACGCACTTCCATGCCTATCTGCCCGGTAGAAATACCTTCGCGGTTAGCTCTTTCACGATCTATGTCGATAACTATTTCGGGCTTGTTTAATTGCAGGTCAGACTTCAATTCTTCCACCCCAGGAATCTGTAGGGAATCTAGATATTTCTTCAAACCCCTTGCTGCAAAGGCCAACTGCTTGAAGTCATCACCCATTATTTCAATGTTCACAGGCTTTTCAGTCGGTGGTCCATTGGCTTCCTTGTCAACAGTTATTTCAGCGCCGGCAATACCTTTTATTTCTTTCCTTATTTTGGCCAGATAAGCCGAAGTTGATTCTCCATGACGCTTGGCAAACTCAACAAAAGCGACGGTAACTTTTCCCTTGTTTGTTGATGTTGCCCTGTCGCCGCTGTTAGGGTCAGTAGCGCCCACGGCCACATTAGAGATGATTGATTCAACGATGTCATTCTTTTCACCCACTACCTTATAAACTCTGTTTTCAACAATCTTGGTAATGGAATCGGTATATTCTGTGGTGGTTCCTATCGGCAGATTGATATACACATAACAGAAGTTGGGTTCACCGCTTGGGAAGAATACCACTTTTGGACTTCGAACGGACATTAAAAAGAAAGTGAAAAACAATAATCCTACGGTTGTCAATAACAACCAAACAGGTCTCCAACCTTTCAATGCCCAAGTAATGATCTTGACATATCCCTTTTGAACATTAGGCCAAGTTATTTCCTGAAATCTTTTGGTAACCTTATGCAAAATAAATCTGTTCAATAGCATCAGCAATAATAACATGATGGTAAAATTGCCCATTCCAAAGGATTTGGAAACATAAAATATCAATGCGACGGCAATGAATATTATAGATGCAATCTTCAAGCCCTTATCTCTTTTTTTAATGAACACAGGATCGCTTTCATCAGGATGCGGTTTCATGAATTGTACGGCAAACACAGGATTGATGATATATGCTACCAGCAAGGATGCAAGCAAGGTTATGATGAGTGTGATAGGCAAAAAGAACATGAACTTGCCGATGATACCTTTCCAAAATGCAAGAGGAACGAATGGAGCGAGCGTGGTCAATGTACCTGATAATACAGGAAGAAATACTTCACCAGTAGCAGTCTTTGCAGCCTTGACGATATTCACTTTTCCATTATTGAATATTCGGTGGGTATTTTCAACCACCACAATGGCATCATCCACAACAATTCCTAAAGCCAATAGGAAGGAGAAGAGGACAATCATGTTTAATGAAAACCCAATTCCTGGCATAACCAAAAATGCTATGAACATGGAAAGTGGAACTGATAATCCTACGAAGATTGCATTGGTTACACCCATGAAAAACATCAGCAATAAAGTAACCAGAATGAATCCGATGATGATGGTGTTGATCAAGTCATGAAGTGTTACTCTTGTTTGAGAGGACTGATCGCCCGTCAAGGTAATTTTAAGGCTTTGAGGAAATTTTGTTTTCTGCATGTCAGTAACAATATCTCTCACTTTATCAGAAGCATCGATAAGATTTTCACCACTTCTTTTAATGATGTTTAGCGTTATTACGTTCTCATGTTGAAGACGTGCATAACTTTCCTTAGTTTTAAATGTATCATCCACTTTCGCAATGTCCTTCAAATAAATTTGAGCACCAGACATGCTTCTTATAATCAAATTCTCCATCAGTTGTGGATCAGAGTATTCACCTTTAATGCTGACCGTTCGATACATTCCATCCATACTGACAACACCACCAGAGATAGTCAGGTTTTCATAATTTACAGCTCTGAAAATATCATCCATGGTGATGTTGGCAGCCTGCATCTTATACATGTCAACATTTATTTGAATCTCACGATCTCTTGCTCCGACAATATCAACACGGGTAATTTCTTTAAGAGTTTCAACTCTATCCTTAATTGCATCGGCAAAGACTTTCAGTTTCTTAAGGTCGAAATTCCCAGATATGTTCACGAATAAAATCGGCATCTCGGAAAAATCCCATTCCATTACGTTCGGGTCCTTAGGCAAATCATTGGGCAAATCGATTCGGGCTTTATCCACCGCATCCTTAACCTTTTGTTTAGCAATCGACACAGAAACATCTGTATTGAATTCCACAACTATATTGGAAAAATCCTGAACGGAATTACTTGTTAATTTCTTTACACCAGATATTGCCTTGATTTGTTTTTCAATAGGTTTTGTTATCAAGTTCTCCATATTCTCTGGAGCAGTTCCAGGATAAATCGTGCTTACATTTATCGTTGGAATAACGATATCTGGAAATTTTTCCTTAGGCAAACTGTTATATGCACCAATACCCGCCAACGTGATGATGATGGTCAGAATAAAGATGGTCGTTTTATTATTTATAGCCCAACTGCTGGGCTTAAATTCTTTAAATTTATCTTCCATAAAATTTTTTGGTTGTTTAGAATTTTAATAATTCTCCTTCATTCAAATCCTGGTAACCAGAGGTAATGATCTTGTCTCCCTTATTTAAGCCACCAATGATTTCAGTTTCGCCGTTATAGGTCAACCCTATCGTCACCATTTGTTTTTTTGCAATAATCTTTCCATTTGTTTCAGCAGCAATGAATAGATATTTTCCTTCTTCCGAATTCTGAATAACATTTATAGGAACCACCATGGAAGTTTCGCTCTGATAATCTATGACCCTTAAAACGGTTATCATATTAGGATGATAATCTGGAATGCCGGAATCTAATGGAACCTCAATGGTAAATGTTCTATTCAACTGGTCGATTACAGTACCAACAAACGATATGGATGATCTGATTTCCTTATTTAAATCAGGGAACACAAGAACAACATCATTTCCCTTTTTTATTTTTGAAGAATATGCTTCCGCAACATCCGCTTTTGCTTTTAATTTTGATAAGTTTACAACTCTGATAGATGGCAGCCCAGGCATTGCTCCTTGGCCGATTCTTAATGAAACCAAGTCAACTGTTCCATTAATAGGAGATTTGATTTTTGTCATATCCAATTGCTCTTCTAATGTGGCTTTCCGTTTATCAAGACCTTCCTTTTGATTTTTAGCTGTAAGGTATTGAACTTCACTCCCAATCTTTTGCTCCCAAAGATTCTTTTGTTTTTCATAAACTGTATTAGCAAGAGACAAAGAATTTTTCACTTCCTCAATACTCTGTTTAATCAATTGATCGTCCATTTCCGCCAACACTTGTCCTGTCTTAACCACATCTCCCTCCTTAACATTGATCTTTGTTACAATTCCCTGCATTTTCGGGCTTATATTAATATTTTCAGTAGCATCTACTCTGCCTTGAATATCGATGTAGTGTTTAAAAGGTTTTAGCACCAATTCTGTGATGGCAACTGTTTTTTGTTTTGCACTATCACCTGATTTATTTTCAAGTGCAAGTTCCTTTTCAAGTGCTTTGATTTTTTCAGAAAGTTCCGCTTCCTGCTTCTTTAACTTTTCCAATTGTGCTTTTTTATCTCCACCATTGGAGCAGGAGTAAAGGAGGATTGATATCCCAATGATTGTTATTAACTTTTTCATATTTATATAAATTATTGTTAGATGATTATTTTATATTTCCCAATGCAATATCAAGGTCTACTTTTGCAATCAACACGTCATACAATGCGCTGTAATAATTGTCTTGTGCCTCTTTTAAAGATGTTTGTGCCGTTACCACCTCAAGATTGGAGCCGACACCTTGCTCATATTTTTTCTTTGAAACATTATATACATTTTCTGCCAATTCGATATTTGCTTTTTGCACCTTCAGGTTTTCAGAACTATTGTCAAAGGAAGTTTTTGCAGAAATCAATTGAAGATTTAAAGCATTTTCCAAATCCTTTTTCTGATTGTCAATTTTCTGCAAACCCAATTTTGCCTGAACAACCCTTTCATGTTTTTGGAATCCATCAAATATCGGCAAAGTGATTTTCGCTCCGATAAGTCCTGTAGGAAACCAACGCTGTTTTGTATCGGTAATGTCAAACTTCGATCTATATGCAGCGGCACTTAAATCGCCATAGGCTACAAGACTTGGCAAATAGCCGAATTTATATCTTTTCAAATCCAATTCGCCCAATCTTCTGTTGGTTTCCATTAGTGAATATTCAATACGCTTGGTTATATCGAAGCCATCCGTTTTTTGATCCTTGGTAATGGATTCCAAAGAATTAAGTTTATCGGTTAATGTCAATACCGTTTTTTGATCCATACCCATTTGGAACTTCAATAAATTATAGCTTAATGCTGTGTACCTCATTATCTTTTCTTTTTCAACAAGGAGATTGTTGTATGCTACGGTTATCCTATCCAAATCGATTTTCTCAACGAATCCATTATCATACATCGCTTTGGTATCATCCATCAGCTTCTTTAACCGAGCCACATTGGCATCTATCAGGTTAATCTTTTCTGCTGTAACCAGTACGGAGAAATAGGCTTTTGATACACCTGCAGCCGCTTCGATCTTAGTTCGGGTGGTGCTCTTTTGCGATAGCTCATAATAGGTTTTCGATGCCTGTAAGCCTACCAAATAGGTTCCATCAAACAGTAATTGTGATGCAGTAAGATCTGCAGTGGCATTGTATCGTGTTCCGAAAGTGACTGGGATAAAGGTTCCTGGCCTTCCACCAAAGAATTCACCGGGAATCAACTGAACGGGAAGTTTTACAAAATCCTTAATGTCAAAACTGCTGTTTAGCTGGGGCAACCCACTTCCGATAAGTTCATTGACTTTCGATTTGGAGATTTTCTCATCCAGTTGGGCATTTAATACCTTTGCCTGATTTTGATAGGCATACTCGATGCATTGCTGCAAACTGAAACTATAGGTATCACCTTCCTTTTTCTGCGCCTTGGTGGCAGGTGAAAAACAAAACATGAACACGGCACAGGATAGCAATGCGTAGATTCGTTTTCGCTGTTGAAACATTTTTTGAATGCGGTTTTTCATATATTTATTTTTGTTTTAATGTTTGTATAAATTTTATTCTTCATCAGTTTCTTCCTGATATTTGTTTATCATACGATGGCCCTTGATGGTAGCTATGCCATGAAGAAAATGGTCGATCATCTGCATCTGTACATCCACCAGATTGAATTTGTCGGGCGGAAAGAGGACTGGATTAAACGCCAGTTCTACCTGATAGGCTCGTATCCTGGCCATGATCTTGATGTTCAGGCTTGGGCGATATAATCCTTCCGAGATGCCCCTTTTCAGGTTATTCTCAATAATGGTCAAGAGGTAACTCTCCTTGAAATCGCTGAAATAGTTCCATGCCTCGGTATGATATTTCTGCAAGTCATAAAACAGTTTTGCATTCATGTTGCCAAACATTTCGCCCATCTGTTTCATGGTCAGCAAGATTTCATGAACAGCATTTTTGGCTTCACTGCACATCCTATCGCACTCCACTTGCTTGGCCGAAAATTCTCTGCGCGTAATCTCCAAAACTACTGCATCCTTATCTGTAAAGTACTGATAGATAGTCTTTTTCGACATGCCCAACTCCTTGCTGATATCGTCCATGGTAATGCTTTTTATGCCATATTTCCAGAACAAATCCTTGGCCACCATCAATATTCTTTCGTCTGTTTCCAATGTTATATTTTTTTGATGGCGCAAAACTAAGGAAACTATTTTTGTTGTGCAAGTTTCCAAAACAAAATTTAACAATTTATTAATCCTTGACTATAAATTACCCAATCCATTACCCATCACCAACAAATTTCTCATTGCAATTTGGAGCCTATGGTTTCTTCTCGTATCATGGTGCGTCCCGCTATCCGCTATAGCCGCTGCATCCCCAATACCGACACCAAGCAGCGGGCTGCCGCTACTATCGGGGCTATGCTTCGACGGCAGGTTGCTTCGAAGGAGCTTTTAATAAGTTCCACAGCACATTTCTGATGAGGGGCACAGCATTTCTGTCTATGGACCCAACATTTGGGTCGAGGGGTGCAAGGTTTGAACCCCACGGTCCAAACTTTGGACCGTAGGATGCAAAGTTTGGATCGTGGGTCACAAAGTTTGGGTCGAGGGATTCAAAGTTTGGATCATGGGTCACAAAGTTTGGGTCGAGGGTCACAAAGTTTGTGACCCTCGACCCAAATCTTGGAGCTTTGAGCATAATACATTGATTTGTAATAATATAGATGAATCGCTGGTCGAGGCAACCGGCCATCAAAACATAGCCCCGATAGTAGCGGCAGCCCGCTGCTTTTTATAAGTTTTGGGGATGCAGCGGCTACAGCGGAT
>CAIWCG010000119.1 GCA_903911135.1 uncultured Bacteroidota bacterium | reverse complement strand
TCATGTTTTTACCGAAGGAAATAAGGAAAACTTTGAAGAACTAAAACCTTATGCCATGAAGCTGGGGGCGGCTTTTCAGAAAATTAATTTCTTGAGAGACCTAAAAGCTGATTATCAAATATTAGGTAGAACTTATTTTCCAAATGTTGATATGACTAAATTTTCTTCTTCAACAAAGGCCGATATTGAAAAGGAAATAGAAGATGATTTCAAAGAGGCATTAATAGGGATTAAGATGCTTCCGCCTTCATCAAAAGGAGGAGTTTACTTGGCCTATGTTTACTACTATTCATTGTTTAAGAAAATCAAACGAGTTCCTGCAGAAAGAGTATTGATGGAAAGAATCAGAATAAGTAATGGAAAGAAATTTGGCTTGATGGTCAATAGTATGCTTCAATATAAGATGAATTTATTATAATATAACAAAACAATGAATAATGAACAATTGATTTTAGTAGATGAAAACGATAAGCAATGGGGTAAACTGGATAAACTATTGGTCCACCAATTAGGTTTGCTTCATCGAGCATTTTCAGTATTTATTTTTAACACAAAAGGGCAATTGCTTTTACAACAACGAGCAGATGGCAAGTATCATTCTGCAGGTTTATGGACAAATACTTGTTGTAGCCACCCAATGTTTGGAGAAGAAACGAAAGATGCCGTAACCAGGAGATTGGAAGAGGAAATGGGCATGAATTGTGACGTGCAATTTGCCTTCAGCTTTCTCTATAAAGCTAAATTCGAGAATGGATTGACGGAGCATGAATTTGACCATGTTTATTTTGGGATTTCAAATGACACACCAGTTCCTAATTCAGATGAAGTAAAGGACTGGAAGTACATTGAAATTGATGGTTTGGAAATGGATTTAGCCCTTAACCCTGAAAATTATACTGAATGGTTAAAAATATGCATGCCTGAAGTTATGAAACAATATGAAAAAATGTTTTCAAAACATGATGAACAATTAAGCATAGCTCATGTTTCAATTTAACGCCGAACAGTTCCTGCCAATTACTATTAGTAAGGCTTGGGAGTTCTTTTCAAGTCCTAATAATCTATCCATCATAACTCCTCCAGAAATGGATTTCAAGGTACTGTCTAAACTTGATTCAAAAGAAATATATAATGGAATGAAAATAGACTATTCGGTGAAACCTTTGTTTGGAATATCCATGCATTGGCAAACAGAAATCTTTAATGTAAATGATAAATGTTCATTTACCGACAGGCAACTGAAAGGACCTTATAAAGTTTGGGAACATACCCATACATTTACCGAAGTGAAAGGAGGTGTGATGATGCATGATGTGGTGAATTATCAATTGCCATTTTGGTTGATTGGAAACATCGCTCATTCATTAATAGTAAAAAACAAAATCGAGAAAATCTTCGTTTACAGAAAACAAGTCTTGGAAAAAATATTCGAAATAAATAATGGAAAACATCCTAGTTAATGGTTTGATTGTTGCGCTTGCATTCTTCAGTATGGAAGCAGTGGCATGGCTTACTCATAAATTTGTAATGCATGGCTTCCTTTGGGGTTTGCACAGAGACCATCACAAGAAAGATACCTATGGTTTCTTTGAAAAGAATGATTATTTCTTCCTCATATTTGCCATCCCTGGAATACTCGGTTTGTTTTTTGGAATGCAGGCCGATTATAACATCTTGTTTTGGATAGGATTAGGAATTACCATCTATGGTTTTGCCTACTTTTTTGTTCATGATATATTTATTCATCAGCGATTCAAGATAATCAGAAATGCTGACAGCAAATATTTCAAAGCTATCCGCAGGGCCCACAAGATGCACCATAAACATATCAATAAGGAAGATGGTGAATGTTTTGGAATGCTATGGGTTCCGATGAAGTATTTCAAGAACGACAAGAGCATTCTCTAATCCATGAACTACCTTTATCTTCTCATCGATTTCTTCACCATTCTTGTTCCTTTCCTATTTTCCTTTCATCCAAAACTAAGGTTTTATAAGCATTGGAAAGCCTTCTTTATTTCCAATGTCCTCGTCGCCATCATCTTTCTTTTGTGGGACAGCATCTTTGTCAAACTTGGCGTCTGGGGCTTCAACAAGGACTACATTTTAGGAATAAACATCATCAATCTGCCTATAGAAGAAGTATTGTTTTTCATCTGCATTCCATTCTCCTGCGTCTTTACTTTTCATTGTTTGAATATCTTTTTTTCATTTCATTGGCGGAGCAAAACAGAGAGTATATTCGTTGCCGCACTCTGCCTTTTATTATTAATGATCGGCATAATCCATCACGATAGATATTACACAGTCTCCACTTTCGTCAGTTTGGCACTCGTTCTTTTCCTCCTGAAATTCATTTTAAAAGTCAATTGGCTCGCCAAACTCTTCAGCATCTATCCCATCTTGCTGATACCCTTCTTCATCGTCAATGGAATCCTCACCGGCACAGGAATATCGAGCCCCGTAGTGTGGTATAACGACCACGAAAACATAGGCATCCGCATGCTCACCATACCCATCGAAGATATTTTCTATGGCTTCGAATTGATACTCTTGAATATCTCGCTTTACGAATATCTAAAAACCAAATTCACAAGGCAGAGCACCTGAAGACAAGCACTTTCCATTCCAACCATCATTCACAACCTCCATTAAATTCATCATTTATAATCCATCATTCATAATTTCCATTTGGAGCCTATATCCTCCACTCGTATCATGGTGCGTCCCGCTATCCGCTGTAGCCGCTGCCTTCCCAAAACCGAAACAAAGCAGCGGGCTGCCGCTACTATCGGGGCTATGCTTTGATGGCAGGTTGCCTCGAAATGGCTTTAAACAAAAAAGGCGGCACCATAAGTACCGCCTTTTAATAACCACTTAGCTTTTTATTCCTTGATGAACTTGCCGCTTTCGGTTTTATCATCGTTACTTATTTGGTAAAAATAAATACCATTTCTCCATTTTCAATACTCCGGTAACTTTTCCAGGCCAGATTAACAACCGGCTTTAGAAAACATTTTAGATATAGCTGTTTCATGAACGGGAAAAAGCATCAAAATTGCGTATGCAATTACACCAAACTGATGC
>CAIWCG010000118.1 GCA_903911135.1 uncultured Bacteroidota bacterium | reverse complement strand
TTAGTGTCGGCAATGGGGATGCAGCGGCTACAGCGGATAGCGGGACTGGCCATGATACGAGAAGGAACCGTAGGCTCCAAGAAAGAATTAGGAATTAAAAATTAGGAATTAGGAGTTGGGAAGGATTGTTTGGAATGAAAAATACTAATTTGGCTGATATTTTGTTATTTTGCAGTTAAACCGAAACATAATTGCAAACAAATCCTTTTAAACAGCATGCCGATATGGACCTGATTTCCTTGTTCAAGGAGAGTGGGAACAAGGATTGCATTGGCGAATTGTTTCGGCGATATGGGCATCTGGTGCTGGGTGTGTGCATGAAATATCTGAAGGATGAGGATGAAAGCAAGGATGCCTTGATGGAGGTGTTTGAAAAGCTGCCGGAGGATTTGAGGAAGCATGAGATAAGCAATTTCAGGGCGTGGCTGCATCAGGTGGCGAGGAACAATTGCTTGATGAAGCTTAGGAGCCAGTCGAGCCTATTGTCGAAGAATGTGGAAATGGCGAAGGACCTGGAGGTGATTATGGAATTGCCGACGGAAATTCATCTTCATGGGGTGAGCGAAAAGGAACAGGAATTGAGAAAGATGGAGGCTGCAATAATGGAACTGAAGGAAGAACAGCGAATTTGTATAGAATTGTTTTATTTGCAAGAGAAAAGCTATGTGGAGGTGGCGCAGCAAACGGGGTATGACTTGAACAAGGTGAAGAGCTGCATACAGAATGGAAAACGGAACATCATGTTGATAATGACTGGAAAGAAATGACGGATAGATTGAAGAACATATTTGAGGAAACGGAGTGCTTGTCGGAGGACCTGATGTGGGCTTACCTGGATGATAAGCTGGATGCTAAAGCAAAACATCAGGTAGAGCTTCATCTGGCCAGCTGCGAGCTTTGTGCTGATGCTGTGGAGGGAATGCGGCTGTTTGACAACCGTAAAAAAACGGAAGAAATACTTAAGGAGGTAGGTGCCAAACTTGGCAACAACCCGATAAGCATCAACCGAAAAAGGAATTGGCTGAATTACCGTTGGAGCATTGCCGCGGCTGTGGTTTTGTTGCTTGTCTCTGGAATTGTCTTTCTATTTTTGGATAAGGAAAATGATAAGGGCGAGAAGCTGTTCAGTGAGCAATTTGAGCCCTACCAGGAGAAGAAAGCGGAACAAAAACCGGACAGCAATTTAACGAAGGACGAAAAGCTTGCAAACAAGGAAACATCCAAGAATGACCAAGGGTTGGTAGCCGACATTCCCGCTAATGAACAAAAGCCGATCAATGGCGTCTTTAATGGTGATAAATCGATTGCATTGAAACCAGCAGAAGAACGAAATAAGGCTAATGCTAACCCACCGGATGCGGCACCAACTCAACCAAAGGTTAATTCGGGATATATGGCACAAAAAAATGCCAATGCAGAAATGCAATATGAAAAGAGCGAGGATTATGCTGTAGCCATTCCACCAAAATCTCCAATGGCAGACGAAGTGAAGTTGGAAGAGAAAAACAAGGATAAATCTACTTATAGAAATGGTAAGGCTGGCGATTCGTTAATTGGGGTGGTTTCACTGACGGACAGACAAAGTTTATCGGATAAAGAAGGGCGGGCAATGCATAACAAGGAGGCTTTAGGTGGTAACAATAACTTGAGTTATGCTCCACCAACAGTACCTACAAAAAACCATGTTGAATTAAAAGAAAAAAAGAAGAGCAAAGGGGAATCAAAACAAAAAGCATTGCCTGCACCAAATATTAACAGCAATGTTGGAAATGTTGACAATAATAATAATGAAATCACCACCGTAACTCAAACTGCTACATTTTCTTGGACCAATGGGAACTCTTTTTTGGATAGTGCAATGCATAAATATCAGTCGAAAGATTATCAGGGTGCCATTGTATTGTTTGAAAAAGTTTTGGTTAATGATCCCAGTAATTATTATGCATTATTTTATTCAGGGGTAACCTATTTAAGTGTCAATAATCCTGATAAGGCAATCGCCAATTTGAATCAAGTTTTAAATAATGTGGATGGGGAGTATTTTGAAGCATCTCAATGGTACAAGGCCTTGGCATTCATCAAAAAGGGGAATAAGAAGGAAGCTAAAACATTATTAAAAAACCTTGAATCCAGCAATGGAAACTTTAAAATAAAAGCTCAGGAAACCCTTAAAGAATTGAAATGATTTTCAATATATGACAAAAATATTTGGTTATATCAATATTATGACTTAATTTTGAAACCTGAAAAATAAACATTCCACATCAAAACAAATAATCAAGATGAACACATTTAACCATAAAACAGACGGCAGCAATACAAACATGGTTTTGTGTTGCTCAGTATTTTTTTCCATCATTTTGTTTGTAGGAATGACGATGTCTTTAAATGCCCAAAACGTTGGAATCAACTCTACGGGTGCCACTCCGGTTGCATCTGCAATGCTGGATATCGTTAGCAGTAATTCAGGCTTGCTGATACCTAGAGTTAGCTTGTCTTCGAATACTGATGTGGTTACCATCCCCAGTCCTGCAACGAGTTTATTGGTTTATAATACCAATGCCAGCATGACGAATGGACAAGTCGGTTTCTTTTATTGGAATGGTTCACAGTGGATTCTATTTATGACTGGCACTGCATCTGCTTGGACCACTTTAGGCAATACCGGAACTAACGCCTCAACAAATTTCATCGGCACTACCGATGGTGTAGATTTCGTTACAAAAACTACCAGTGTTGAAAGAATGAGAGTTTCTGCTGCAGGGATGGTTGGAATAAACACTGCGCCAACAGCAACGGAAATGTTGACTGTTGCTGGCGGAACCATCAATGGAATCAATGCAACAACCACTTCTACTTCTACAACAGGCTATGCGCTTCATGCCATCGACACCACTGGTTTGGATGTTTATTTGGGTTATGCCGGTGGCATTACAGTTGCTGGCAATCCATATAAAAAACCCATCGTCTATTCCAATGCTACCATCAATGGTGGCAGCGGTGGCTCTCCTGCTGTTTTGGCTCAATCCAGCGGAACAAACGTTGCTTCGGCAGTAGTAGGTTATTCCTCCGTATCTTGTGGCGGTTTGTTTTATGCAACGGGTAACGCAGTAGGCGGCGTTTGGGGGCAAAATACCAATGCTACCGGTACGGGTGTAATTGGTGTAGGAAACAATTTAGGTGGAGCCACCTTCGCTCCAGGTGGTTCGGGTGGCTCTTTCACCGGAGATTCCGTGGGTGCCTATGGCCACTCATCTAAGGCACATGGATATGGTGTTTATGGACAAGCAGCCGGTGCTTCCAGTACAGGTGTCGTTGGGGTTGGAAACAATATTGCGGTGTCTGTATTATCTGCCGGTTCGGGTGGTTCCTTTTCCGGCTCCACTTATGGAATATACGCTGCAACCACTTCTGCGGCCGCCAATCCTAGTGCAGCCGTTTATACCAACAATGCTACCACTGGTCACTTGCTATATGTGAATTATTACAATGGAACCGAATATAAAATCATCAGTGCAAACAGTGCTGCAGGCGTATCCTGTTCGGTGCCCGACATGAATGGAAATTTTGTGGTGATGCATGCCCCTGAAACACCTGAATTTTATTTCCAGGATTATGGCCAAGCCAAACTTAACAATGGCTTTGTGCACATAGAACTCGACCCCATATTGGCCAAGAATGTGGCCATCAATGCACAGCATCCATTGCGAGTGTTTATCCAATTGGAAGACAATGAAAACTGCAAGGGTGTGGTGATAAAAAACAAGACTTCTCATGGATTCGATGTGATGGAAATGGCCGGTGGAAGCAGCAATACGCCATTCCAATACCAAGTTACCTGCAACGTGGCCGATGCAGTGATGCCAAGTGGAGTTATCTCGAAATTCCAAGATTTACGTTTCGAACCATCGCCAAAGGCGGCTGATGTGATTCAATCGAAATCGGAATCTCAAACGGCAAGAATCCCTAAATAAATCCTTTCAAAAAAGAAATGGCTCCAGCCTCCTCAAGACGCTGAAGATTTCCTTTCATCAGTCTCAACAAAAAAGAAAAACGGCAGCGATTATCGCGGAATGGTGGCACTTGTTTCCGGTCCGAAACTGCCTTCGCCCTCCTTGTTTTTCCATCGAGGCAAAATCAGCACCTCTTTGCCCCCGTCTTTCATTTCGAATTTCAATGATTTATGATAATCCGACGAGTCTCCGGCAAACCAATAATCATCTATTGAAAGAGGCAAAACATCGTGCCCATCCTTATCTTTTTCAATGATGAAAACATACAGTTGGCACACATCGGTGGCATGAGGTTTTGCATGGCCATTGGCGGCTTCGCTGTCTTTATAAAACACTTCTACATGATGCGAAACATTGGTGTTTTTCTTGAATATAATGGGCACCGAATTCGGGCTTACGGTCTTCTTTCTCGTACGGCTGTCGATGTGAATGTACATGGCTATTTTGGCGTCCACCGGAATCTTCGGATTATTCTTCACATAACTCAACACAAAGCTCGAAAACAAGGGTTCATAGGCCACTCTGGCGGCATCTTTTTGCTCGGTTTGTAGCTGCGATCGGGTGGTTTTTGCCGACTTTCCGCCTGCTGCAAACCGCGTTTCCCAATTCTCCTTGGGTTCCGTCAAAATATCCAAAGCATCAGAAGGAATAAGGTACTCTGGAAACGAGGTCGGATTGGTGCCATCGTACACCGCTTTTTGGTATTTGTCGAAGGTTAAATCTGATTTTAATGGCATGATATTTTTTATTTATTATTATTGAAATTATTGATTATTACAAAGACAAGTATCCATTTTTCCTCTTGGAAACTTCATTTTTCCAAGAAGAAAGATGAAGTTTCCTTTAAGAAATATGAACTTTCCGATAAGAATCTTGATGTTTCCTGTAGTATAAATGTTTTTTATAATGAGAAAGATGACCTTTCTATTAAGAAAAATGATTTTTCCAAGTAGAAAATAGAATTTTCCTCGAAGAAAAACGAATATTCCTTGAGGAGAAATGCCCTCCCCTACCCTCAAAAAGAACTCTTTTAAGTATAAAAACTCCTCTTGGAGAGGGTTTTCAAGAGAAATCAAACAATTATTGACGACTTGTGTTTCCATAACTCGAGGGTATTTGCCGATAACAGGTCAAATCTCCCTCTCATGAAGGAATTTTCAAAGTGCCATAAGGATTCTGTGAATATCATGCCAGCAAAACTACACATTTATTAAGACTTTTAAAATTTGATTCAATGCAATTATTCACTAATCAAAAATGGATTTTTTATATTTGCCCGAAGAAATAAACATATCGATTATGCCCATGAAAATAATAATGTCATATCTTTTAATTCTTTTCTTATTTGTAAATTTAAAGACTACAAGTAAGGCGCAAACCGCAAACAATGACTATCAAAGCTGGCTGATCATGACGACACCAAACGAAAACCCAACCGAAGGGGTGATGAACAGCACCTCGGACAGCAGTTTGACCTTCCATTACCAGAATAAAAAACAGGCAGAAAGCATTTCGATAACAAGGATCGATGAAATGCAATTCAGGAAAAAAAATGCAGTAGGCTACGGTATTGCCTATGGTGCCATTCCTGGCTTTTTCTTGGGATTTTTAATTGGCTATCTGCAAGGCGACGACCCTTCGCCATCTTTCAAGAACAGTAATGCGTTAGGGGCAACAATCCAAATAGTTGCATCACCATTTACGAGATTTTCTGCTCTCGAAAAAGCCATATTCGGTGGCATAATCGGCATCGTTCCCACAGGAATAATAGGAGGCTTGGTTGGCTCGGCATCCATCCGATTCCCCATATACGGCAATCAAAGGCTTTATAACAGATATCGGGAAACCATGAAAAGATATTCCACAAGCGGCAATTGATCTTCCGTGCTCCAACTATCCCAATTTTTTTCGCAGTCGTAAATAGTAAACAAGGTTAACCCAAAAAGCCTTTTTTTCTTTATGATGCGGCTCCAAAAGCCGCATAGACACCGCAGGTTGGTCACCACAGATAAACTGTGTACGATGTTTACGGCAAGAATGCATCAGAAAATCGGAAATCTGATAATCATGGCCGAAACTTTTAGCCATTATTGTTTCAAACATCCTATTTTACCAATTAATTTGTAATTTTGGGACGCTTAGAAAATATAAAATACGATGGCCAAGATAGAAATGATAATGCCTAAAATGGGCGAAAGCGTTGCAGAAGCAACCGTGTTGAAATGGTTGAAAAATGTAGGCGACAAGATAGAAGCGGATGAACCGGTGTTGGAAATCGCAACCGATAAAGTGGACTCCGATGTGCCTTCGCCAGCCGCAGGAATCCTTGCCCAAAGAATGTTTGAAGAAGGCCAAGTGGTGCAAGTGGGGGCAATCATTGCCGTAATAGAAACTGATGCAAAAGTTGGTGCCGCCTCCTCAAACGGAAGTCCTGCCCCTGCAGCAAAACAGGAAGCAAAAGTGGAGGCGGCAGCCCCTGTGATGATGAAAGAAGCGGTGGTGGAAGCGGTTCCTTATGTGCATGCATCAGCAGCAGTTATCCCATCACATTCCGGCGATAGATTCTACTCTCCTTTGGTGAAAAATATTGCGAAACAGGAAAACATTTCATTGGATGAACTGAATGCAATTAACGGAAGTGGAGATGGTGGACGGGTTACGAAAAACGATCTGTTGAATTATATAAAAACTGGCAAGAAACCGGTTGCCGCCAAGGTGGAACAGCCAGTGTTGGAAGTCATTTCGAAGCCAAGCGTTTCGGTAAGCGGCGATGTTGAAATCATTGAGATGGACCGCATGAGAAAACTCATTGCCGAGCACATGGTGATGTCGAAACGTACCTCCCCACATGTCACTTCCTATGTCGAAATCGATGTAACCAACATGGTTCAGTGGAGAGATAAAAACAAAGGCCCTTTCGAGAAACGCGAAAAGGAAAAAATTACGTTTACACCGCTCTTCCTTGAAGCCGTAGCCAAAGCTTTGAGAGATTTTCCGATGGTGAATGTATCGGTAGAAGGCACCAATATTCTGGTAAAGAAAAACATCAATATCGGCATGGCTACTGCGCTGCCTTCCGGCAATCTTATTGTGCCGGTAATCAAGAAAGCAGACACTTTAAATCTTCTCGGCCTAACAAAAGCAGTCAATGATTTGGCCAACCGGGCAAGAAACAATAAATTAAGTCCTGATGATATTCAAGGTGGCACATTTACTGTAACCAACGTGGGTACTTTTGGCAATTCTATGGGAACACCCATCATCAACCAGCCGCAAGTAGCCATCCTTGCCACCGGTTCGATAAAGAAAAAGCCTGCCGTCATTGAAACTCCGCAAGGTGACTTGATAGGCATCCGCCATATGATGTTCCTTTCGCTGTCTTATGATCATCGAGTGGTTGATGGTGCATTGGGAGGCAGTTTCCTGCGACGCATAGGCGATTATCTGGAACAATTTGATCCGAACAGAACCATCTAAATACAAACTCATAAATAATTTCATCCATTATGAACCATTTAAAAAACATATTACTCATCAGTTGTGTTTCTTTGTCGTTTGCTACCGTTTCAAATGCTCAACATGCTGCAGCAACGGACACTGCAAAGGCGCATCATCCTGCCCAACACGTTAGGAGACAAAGCAGTGCCACTGCAGTCATTGTAGATAAAAAAGAAGCCAGCACTTTTTTTAATGCAGAGAATTATTGGGCTGCATTGGAAGCTTATCTTCAGGTGTATAAAGACACTCCAAAGGATTTTTTAGTGAACTATAGGATTGGAATTTCTTATCTAAAGACTAAAGTTGGAAAGGCAAAAGCCGTTCCGTATTTGGAATATGCAGCGAAACAAAAGGAGGCCCCGAAAGATGCCTATTTGAATTTGGGAAAAGCCTATCATTATGCCAATCGCTTTGATGATGCCATATCGTCTTATAATACATACAAGGAATTGAACAAGCTAAAAGGCGATGCACTCATCACCGTTGATCGCTTATTGGAAATGTGTGAGAATGCCAAGGAATTAGTGGCAAAGCCTGTTGATGCTACCTTTGAAAATCTTGGAAAATCAATCAATACACCAACCGCAGACTATGCCCCTTACATCAATTCCAGCGAAACATATATGATCTTCTCAAGCCAAAGACCTGCAAATACTGGCGGAAGTTATGATAACCCAGAAGACCTTGGACAATACCCATCAGACGTTTACTTTACAACCATGAAAGATGGAGCATGGCAAAAGGCAAAAAACATTGGTTTTAATGTCAACACCGAAGAATCAGAAGAATGTGTTGGATTGAATGCGGCTGGCGACAAAATGATTTTATTCTTTGATTCAAAGAACGAATTTTCTGATTTGTATTTATCATTATTAAAGACAAAACAATGGCAAAAACCTGAAACGATGGGTCCAAACATAAATTCAAAATCAGTTGAGTCTGGAGGGACGCTTTCATCGAATGGTAACACCTTTATCTTTTCCAGCGATCGTAAAGGAGGCATTGGTGGCAAAGATTTATACAAAACAAAAAGACTGCCTAATGGTGATTGGGGTACTCCAGAAAACCTTGGACCTACAATTAATTCCATCTTTGATGAAGATGGACCATTTTTAACTCCCGATGACAAGACTTTATACTTCAGCTCGAAAGGATTTAACAGTATGGGTGGTTATGATTTCTTCAAGTCTGATTATGATGCAGAAAAGGATGAGTGGTCAGAACCAATTAATCTTGGCTATCCAATAAACACTACTGATGACAATCTTTATATGTCCATCACAGCAGACAAGAAGCGAATATATTTGGCACAGCAACGTGAAGACGGACTTGGAGATTTGGATATTTATAAAGTTACTTTGAATTCTGAGCCAGGTGGTTCAAGGCACTTATTTATGGTTCAAGGAAATGTAAATGCAGATTCTGCCACAGATGGAAGGGTTAAAATAACCTTGAAGGATACCTCAGGAAAGACTATTGGAATATATAATACCAAAGCAACTGGCGGCAAATTCATCATGTTCATTCCTATTGGCAAATATCATCTTACTGCTGATTCAAAAGGATATAAACCATACTCTGACGATTTCACAATAACTGATAAAATGCAGCCAGCCGATTTGCAAAAATCAATTCTTCTTTCAAGATAATATTGTGAACAACCAAGAGTCAGATTTTCTAATAAACCTTTCCAATCCTCTTGCCTTTATTGATTTAGAGACTACTGGAATTAATGTAAGCAGTGACCGGATTGTAGAGATATCCATCCTGAAAATATTCCCAGATAATAGCCAGGAGATATATACCCAACGCTATAATCCTACCATTCCCATACCTATTGGCGCATCAAAAATACATGGAATTTATGATGAACATGTTAAACAATCACCTACCTTTCGTGATGAAGCACAAAAGTTGAATTCGTTTCTAGATACCTGTGATTTAGGGGGATATAATTCAAATAAGTTCGATGTCCCATTGTTGGTGGAAGAATTCTATCGATGTGGGATTGAGTTCAATCTGACCAACAGAAAATTGGTAGATGTTCAAAATATTTTCCATAAGATGGAACAACGAAATCTTGGGGCTGCCTATAAGTTTTATTGTGGAAATGATTTGAATAATGCACATAGTGCCGAAGCGGATATCGTTGCCACTTATGAAATATTCAAGGCGCAACTTGTACGTTATTCAGAGCTGAAAAACGACATCAATTTCTTGCATGATTTTTCCTCTCAAAACAAGAATGTCGATTTTGCTGCCAGGATAATCATGAATGAAAATGGCAAGGAAATATTTAATTTTGGGAAGCACAAAGGCAAGTTGGTCGAGGAAGTTTTCAAAACGGATTTAGGTTATTATGACTGGATGATGAAAGGCGACTTTGCCAATAATACCAAGCAAGTCATTTCCAAAATCTACGAAAGAATCAAACCTAAAAATCATTAAACAATAAATAGATAACAATGAAAATAATTTGCATTGGGAGAAATTATGCCGAACATGCAAAGGAATTGAACAACCCGATTCCTGATGAACCGGTAATCTTCATAAAGCCCGACAGTGCCATCATTCAAAAGGATAATCCGTTTTACTATCCCGACTTCTCAAAGGACATCCATCATGAGGTGGAAATCATTGTAAAGATATCGCGGGTGGGTAAAAACATATCAAAGCAATTTGCCCATAAATATTATCAAGAAATAGGCATAGGCATAGATTTTACGGCAAGGGATATTCAGACAAAATGCAAGACCAAGGGCTTGCCTTGGGAGCTTGCCAAAGGATTTGATGGCTCCGCTCCTATCGGCCGATTCATCAATAAAAATACATTTACTGACCTCAAGGATATAAATTTTCATCTTGACATCAACAACACGACCGTTCAGAGTGGCAATACGGGCATGATGTTGAATTCCATTGATGACATCATTGCCTTTGCCTCTTCCTATTTCACCTTGAAGAAAGGAGATTTAATCTTTACAGGAACTCCAAAGGGCGTTGGTCCTGTTAAAATTGGTGATGTGCTGAAGGCATATATCGAAGATCAACAATTGCTGAAAGTAGAGGTTAAGTAGCAAATATTTTGCACCGATTATAATTCATTTAATGCAAGTCCTAAAAGGATGCAAGAAAATCCTGTTAGGATTTGTGCATATTAATTTTAGTAATTTTAGCCCATGAAAATTTATTATAACGACCATTACATTTCGATTAACAACTATGCCCTGAAGCACAAACGCACAGTGCCATATCTATTGCGAAAATTCAACAAGGGTGGAGTAGAAGGAATTATCATTGACGGATTTCGATTTGTTGACAATGACAATGCCGCATCTCGATGGTACTATCTCGGAACTGAAGATCAGAAAATTTATATCACCAAACTCACTGATGTTTGGAAGCATTTATCGCTGGTCACGGTGGGTCATTATGCCACAAGCGTCAAGCGTCCGGCCGACGAAGTATATAGCCTTATCTTGCATCAAAAGATGCAATGCTGCTGTGTTGCAGGGATAATTTTTGTAGAAAAAAATATGCTGACAGCTGCGGAACTTAAAGCAACAACCACCAAGGCTCCCCGCATTCATCGTAAGAGAAAATAAGGACTTCCCATCCTTTTCCGCAATAGTTTTTCTCTTCCTATAATTCCTCATTTTTTATAGTTCATTTCGTATAGAAATAAGAGTAATACTCCGACCCGAAATGCCAATCGTCAGCTACAGATTTTTATACCTACTATTGAAAATATGGAATCAGAAATAGCCGAAAGAACTAATTTCATCGCAGATATTGATTTCGTAATCTGCTATGTAAAAAAGCAAATAACAGATTATGGATTCAATATCTGCGAAACGAGTTTGTGCATAGCAGATATAGGATTCGTAATCTGTCATATAATTAAATACATAGCAGATTTTGAAATCGTAATCTGCGAAACAAATTCGTACATAACAGATTATGAAACCAATATCTGCTATCCATGAAGTTCCATTGGTCATATTTAAAGCTGAATACTGACAAAGTTCTTATCCCTTTTAAGGTTTAAATTAAATATAAACAGAAAGATTAAATCTAATCAAGACATCAGTATTTAAGAATACCTTTATTGCTAATTTAGGCGCATGAAAGAAAGCAATGGTGAACAAGAATGTCTTAAAAATTTGTAATATTGCAGGCATGAAATGGAAAAATAATTATAGGATACAACCGAAAATCCTTGAAGAGAATAGGGGAATAAATGAATTATAAAAGATGAAAAAAACTTTTGTTATCATTCTTCTTTTTATTACAGCTTGTGGGTTGAATGTAAAAAAAGATGAATCAACTATAATAACTGATAATGAAACTAAAACTTCAGATACTTTAAAGTCCGTTGATTTAACTTCATTTGGATTTACTATTCTTCTCCCTGTAGGTTGGTTAACTAATGAAAATACACATGGTTTAAGAGGTGTCATTTCTAATAAACCAGTTCTTGAATCTAATAGAATTAAACCTCAAATTGATTTTGGTCGCTGGGCAATTAAAGAGCTATTAGATGTTGAAATAAATAAAGATATTAAAGCTTGGCAAAACTTTGATTCAAGTGTTAAAATAATCTCTTCCAAAAATATTACCATTAGTGGAATTGAAGGAAAGAATTATAAGTTTAAGTTTTCGACAGATGGTAAATTTACCGCTATCAAAGACATGAATTATTTTATTCATAATAATGAACTTTGGTATCTTGCTTTTATATTCAATGAAGATGAATACAAAGGACATTCACCAATGATAAATGAAATTGAAAAAAGTTTCAAGTTTTATAAATAATGAAGAAATTCGAAATTTTTAATTTGCGATGCTAAATATTTCTTTCATCCTTTTATGATAACATCCGCTCTGGCGGTGCTGCAATAAAAGGATGATTATGAATTTGAATAGTATCCTCATTACGCCAATGAATTCCTAATTTTGCGGCATGATGTTATTAAATTTCTTTAATGGATTTACCGGAGCTGCTTAATCATTATAAGCAGGATAATCGAACGCAACAAGTATTTCAATTTGTAAATGATGGGCAAAAACACCTTCATTTAAGGGGATTGTCAGGTTCTTCCGATTCCTTGGTGGCAGCAGTTGTTGCCTCTCAAACAGAGGCGCATCATTTGTTTGTAATGAATGACAAGGAAGAGGCTGCTTATTTCTTGAATAATCTGGAACATCTGGCAGCAAGCCGACTTGTTTTGTTTTTTCCGGCATCATACAAGAAACCCTATGCAGTTGAAGAGATAGACAATGCCAACGTGTTGCAAAGAGCGGAAGTGTTGAACAGAATAAGCAAGGCTGAAAGGGGAATCTTGATAGTCAGTTATCCGGAGGCATTGAATGAAAAGGTTGTTACCCGAAGAAATCTTTCATCGAATACCATCGACATCAATCTTGGTGAACAATTATCGGTGGATTTCATCATGAACTTCCTGAATGAGTTTGAATTTGATAGAACCGATTTTGTATTGGAGGCAGGGCAGTTTGCAGTAAGGGGAGGCATTGTGGATATTTATTCCTTTGCCAATGAATTACCTTATCGTATTGAATTCAATGGCAATTTGGTTCAATCCATCAGGACTTTCAATCCTTCCAACCAGTTATCTGAACAGAAGCTTACTAGGATAACAATTATTCCAAACGTTCAAACGAAACTGTTGAAGGAAAGCCGTGAATCCTTTCTTGACTTCATTAAAAAGGACACGGTTATCTGGACAAAAGACCTTAATTCTGCTTTGGAATTCATTCAATTGGAATATGAAAAAGTGACATTGGCTTATGAAGACAATCAATCATTGATTACTCATTTGCCTCCACGAGAATTGTTTGACGATAAGAATACAGTCCTTGACAAGTTAAATAAATTCAAGACCATAGAGTTCGGCAATAAATTTTATTTCAATGAAAATGTTGCTACAATTCAGTTTAATATTTCGCCGCAACCTTCATTCAACAAGAACTTCGATCTATTGACTGAAGCACTCATCAATAACACAAAGAAGCATTATCATAACTTCATCTTTGCCGATGCAGCCAAACAGATTGAGCGACTATATGCCATCTTCGAAAGCATAGGCAAGAACATTGAATGCAGTCCCATTTTACTTTCCATGCATGAAGGTTTTATTGATAATGATTTAAAGATTGCATGCTATACCGACCATCAGATATTTGACCGATATCATCGTTTCAAACTCAAACAAAGCTATACAAAAAGCGAAGCATTAACCTTAAGGGAAATTTACAATCTTAAACCCGGTGATTTTGTTACCCACATCGATCATGGTGTAGGCAGATTCGCCGGATTGGAGAAGATGGAAGTGAATGGCAAGATGCAGGAGGCCATAAGATTGGTTTATAAGGACAATGATATTCTTTATGTAAGCATACATTCATTACATCGCATTGCAAAACATTCTGGAAAAGATGGTGCTGTTCCCACTTTGAATAAACTCGGTACAAATACTTGGGCAAACCTCAAGCAAAAGACAAAAAAGAAAGTCAAAGACATTGCAAAAGACTTGATAGCCCTCTATGCTAAACGCAAACAGCATCATGGGTTTGCCTTTTCTCCCGATACTTATCTTCAAAATGAATTGGAGGCTTCCTTTATTTATGAAGACACAAAGGATCAGATAAAAGCAACCGTCGATGTGAAGAAAGACATGGAGCTTTCGGTGCCGATGGATCGGCTTATATGCGGAGACGTAGGCTTTGGCAAGACAGAGATTGCCATTCGCGCAGCTTTCAAGGCGGTAGCTGACAGCAAGCAAGTTGCCATCTTGGTGCCTACAACCATCTTGGCCTTGCAGCATTATAATACCTTCAAGGAACGATTCAAAAACTTCCCTTGCAATGTGGATTACATCAATAGATTCAAGACTACCAAGCAACAACAGGAGACTTTGCAAAGATTGGCAGACGGTAAGCTGGATGTCGTCATTGGCACCCATCGATTGCTAAGCAAAGACATCAAATTCAAGAATCTTGGCTTGCTTATCATTGATGAAGAACAGAAATTCGGAGTGGCTGCCAAAGACAAGATAAAGGCCATCAAGGTTAATGTTGATACCCTTACGCTCACGGCCACTCCAATCCCTCGAACGCTTCAGTTTTCTTTGATGGGTGCTCGCGATTTGTCCATCATCAACACGCCTCCGCCCAATCGATATCCTGTTCAAACGGAGGTGCATACCTTCAAGGAAACGATCATTCGTGATGCCATAAGATATGAATTGAATCGTGGCGGACAGGTGTTTTTTGTCCATAATCGCATTCAGGATATTCATGAAATTGCAGACCTTATCCGCCGTTTGATTCCTGATGCCAGAGTTTCCGTTGGTCATGGGCAGATGGACGGAGACCAATTGGAAGAAACCCTCATGACCTTTATCGAAGGCGACACCGATGTCTTGGTTTCGACAACCATTATCGAGTCAGGGCTTGACATTTCCAATGCCAACACCATCATCATCAACCAAGCGCAGAACTTCGGCTTGAGCGACCTTCATCAAATGCGTGGAAGGGTTGGCCGTTCGAACAAGAAATCCTTTTGTTACCTCATCACTCCTCCCCTTTCCGTCCTTACGCCAGAGGCAAAGCAGCGACTCAAAGCCATTGAGGAATTTTCAGACTTGGGTAGCGGCTTTAACATCTCCATGAGGGATCTGGACATTCGTGGTGCCGGCAATTTGCTTGGTGGGGAGCAGAGCGGGTTCATTTCGGAGATCGGTTTCGAGACCTATCACAAGATTTTGGATGAGGCGATACAAGAACTGAAGGACACTGACTTCAAGGACCTTTTCAAATCGGACATGAACGCAAACATTCCCATAAAATATGTTCACGATTGCTCGATAGACACTGACATGGAGATACTTATTCCAGACGAATATGTCAGCAGCATAAAGGAACGCTTGGCTTTGTATAAGGATATCGACGACATCGAAGAGGAAAGCAAACTGATTGAGTTCGAAAGGAATCTTATCGACCGTTTTGGTGCGCTTCCGCGTCCTGTAAAGGAGCTTTTGAATGCCGTTCGCCTCCGATGGCTTGCCGTTGATTTGGGCTTCGAAAGGATATTGCTGAAACACCACAAGTTCAGCGGATATTTCATACAGAACAAGCAGTCGGCATACTATCAATCGCCCGCATTCAACAAGGTTTTGGCCTACATACAAACCAATCCGCGCATTTGCAGGCTCAAGGAATCGTCAGACAAATTAGGTTTGATAATTGATGGAATCAAAACCATCGACGAGGCGATTACCATCCTAAAAAGCATCAAGAATAGTTAGCATTTCATTACCTGTTTTAATCATCCTGATATTGCAGCACCCGAAAGGGGATGCTATCATATCAGGATGATGATTCATTTTGATGAATGGACCATTACTTTCAAGCATCATCATTTTTAATCATTTGCAATGACAATTCATTCTTGATAACTACCAATCGTTTCAGCCATCATCAAGAATGATAAAACCCATGATGCAAAGTCATTAATCAATTGCAATCATCGGTATCTTCATTCATATTTAAGTTATCAATGATGAGGATTGATGATAGTCAAAAAGCATTTTACTGATACAAAATACAATAATGGTTTTCACCAATACAATATTGTATTGATGAAATACATTATTGGTTTTGATGAATACAATATTGTATTGGCGAAATACATCATTGGTTTTTACGAATACAATATTGTATTGACCAAATACATTATTGGTTTTTACAAATACAGTATTGTATCGATGGAATACGTTATTGGTTTTCATCAATACATTATTGGTTTTATTGAATACATTATTGGTTTTGTTTAAAGAGATTTGCATTTAGCTTGTCTTTAAAGCCAAATGCAACTATTAATAAGCCATTTAAAAATAATTCATCACTGAATGATGCCACTCATAATCCATATGCGTATCTTCGCACTTCATTAATAACAATAACATGGCTAGAAAGGCAAAGGTAATCACCAATTATAGAGACTACAACATTAAAAAGATGAAAGGGATATGGATTAGGTCGGGAGGCACTTGGAGCAGCGAGAATTCGGGCTTGCATCTGAACCCCAACTTTGTGTTTTCGGGCACTTCGGAGGCGGATTACATGGCAGCAGGATCGGCTTGGGAAGGGGCACAGGAAAAGGTGGTGACCATAGGTGGTTCCTTGACGAAATCGAATGCAAAAGAGTTGTTGACAACCTTTAAAAAGTGCATGAAAACAATCACCATGCAGATGAACGTTCAGCAAACTGGCAATGGAACAAAGCTAAAGTCGGGAGGATTTCCATTGGCCAAAACTGGCGGGGCTGTAGGCGCCATGAGCAGGCCGATGATCAAGGACATAAGCTCGATAAAGGGCTTGAAGGGAGCGGCAAGGATAAAAATGACGAAGTCATTGAAGCACTGCATCGGCACATGGGTGAGAATGACGGATGTGCAGGACGATACGTACACCGAATTTTTTGTTCAGGAGAAACATATCTTGAAAATATATGAGCTTACACAGGGCAAGGAATATGGTTTCGAGGTGGCGTATGCAGGTAAGGACAAGAGGAAAGTTTGGTCATACATAAGGATGTTTTTTGCTCAATGATAAAGGGCAAAATCGCCAGTAAAAATATTCAAGAATAAAACTGCCGTTACTTATATAATCGCATCCGCTTTGGGCGGTGCCATCATATAAATAGCGGCAGACTTATGAAAGTTATAAAAGGCGAAATCCTATTTCTCCGGCCTCAAAATGAACGTGGCTACATTGTCTTTAACGAGGTATTGATTGGCCAAGCGTTTGAAATCGTCGCCTTTCAATGCGCTTAGATACTTGCTGTAGTCGTTTATTTCGGCAATGTTTTCGTTGTCCATGGCACTATAGTTCATGGCGTTCAACCAGAAATTATTTTCCTTCAAGGCCAACTCTCGTTCACGGATAGCGGTCTCCCGGATCTTGAGCAAGTCCTTGTCATCGCAGCCAGTGGATTTGATCTTTTCGATAACCTCCCACATGGTGCTGATGAGCATGTCCACATTTTCAGGAGCGCATCCCCATCCGAAGTTCAGCTCATAGGTTTGCTTGGGATAATGACTCATGGAAGGCGAAGCACGAACGCCATAGACGCCACTCTTTTCCTCTCTCATCTGTTCACGAAGCTTAATGCTTACCAAGTTCATCAAAAGCCTCAAATCATTCCTGTTCTTGCGGTTATAAACGAATGAATTGGTGAGTTTGATGCTTACCGAACTCTTAGGCTCAACGCCTTTTTTGACATACTTCTGGAAAACACCCTTTGGCGGATTCAGATTGCGGTCTTTGAATGTTTCTTTTCTCATTTTTGATGGAATTCCGGCCAGATAGTTTTCCACCAAAGGCTTAATGGATTCGGATGTGAAATTTCCAACAAAGGTAAAAGTCATACCATTTGGGTCTGCGAATCTTTCACTGAAGATATCATAAACTCTGTCTAATCTTATTTGATTCAACGTTTCCAAAGTCAAGGGTCTAGAGCGGAAATCATACTGCGCCATGGTAGTTCGAATGGTATCCTGAAAAGCTGCATCGGGACTGGAACTCCTATTCTGCAAAAGGCTCTTGCGTTTATCGATGTAGGCATTGAAATCGATGGGACTCCTATTCACATTGGTGAAATAAAGATAGATCATCTGGAACATGGTTTCGGCATCCTGAGGAGAACAATGCCCATTCATGCCTTGAGAGACATCACTGATAAAAGGACTTACATTGGCCACCTTACCAGCCAATAGTTTTTGCAGATGGATGGCATCAAATTCGCCCAAACCACCATTATCAACGATGGAGGCACACTCGGCAGCATTCAAATAATCATTTTCCTCATATAAGGAAGTGCCACCGAAACTAAAGGAAGAAAAACTTATTTCATCATTCTTGAATTCGGTAGGTTTCAAGTTTACCGTGATGCCATTGGAGAGCTTCCAGGTGGTTATGCCAAACTCTTTAGGCGTTTTATCAACGGTAATGGTTCCAGGAGTTGGCTTCTTGGCCAGCAGTGGTTTGTCAATCATATTATCCTCATAAGGATGAATGGCTGCAGATGTTACATTCTTTAAAATCTCCTTGATTTTTTCATCCGAAGGTATTGTTGCCTCAACTTTATCAGGGGCTGTGATGATAACGATTGCATTATCTTCATTAATCCATTTCTTTGCCAAAACATTGACGTCTTCAACCGTAATTGAAGGAATAACTCTTGAATAAAAATCATGTTCAAATTCAATACCGGGAATTGGATCTGCTTCCAAGAAATTGGAAACTATGGAACGGGTGAAACTTCTGGAGTCAGTCTTGTCCCTTTCACTATATTGCTTTTCCATATAACGAAGAAGCTCCTTTTTTGCTCGTTCCAACTCTGTAGGTGTAAAGCCAAACTGCTTTACTCTTTGGTTTTCCATTGCCAATGCTTCGATTCCGCGTTCTATTCCTCCATCCTTGACTATTGCTGATGAGGAATAGGCATTTTTTGTTCTGACCAATGTGTGGTAGGAAGAGCTTGCACGAGTAAATGGCGGATTTGGATTTTGGCTTAATTCCCTCAACCTTGCATTAAGCATGTTATTGTATAGGTCTGCAATGATATCCTTTTTATAATCGCCCAATGTCTTGATGGTATCCTTCGCAAGCTTATATATCATTTGAATGGAAGTAAAGGTAGCCTCCTTGTCAGTAGCCTTTGCCACCACTACCCCCTTGTTATCAGGAACAGAAAATGACTGAAGTTTGCGAGGATTTTCTTTTCTTGGAATATCCTGGAATTGATTGATGATTTTATTCTCCATTGCTGCAATATCGATGTCGCCTATAACAACGATAGCCATGTTTTCTGGTCTGTACCAATCGCGATAAAAGGATCGTAAGGTTTCATAGGAACAATTCTGAAGTATTTCTTTCTTCCCAATTGGTAATCGAACAGCATAGCGAGAGTCTTTGAAAAGAGTAGGCCAGTATTGCCTTCTCATTCTTTCTTGTGCACCCTGGCCAAGTCGCCATTCTTCGGTTACCACCCCTCTTTCCTTGTCTATCTCTATGGAGTCAAACGTAAGATTATGCGCCCAGTCTTCAAGAATCTGAAAACTCTTATCAATGATATTTGAAGAATCGGTTGGAATTTGAAGCATATAAACCGTCTCATCGAAACTAGTATAAGCATTCAAATCTGCCCCGAATTTACTGCCGATGGATTCAATGTAATCCACCAAATCATTCTTTGCAAAATGACTGGTACCATTGAAGGCCATGTGTTCGGTAAAATGTGCCAAGCCCATCTGATCATCATTCTCTTGTGTAGAACCAACATTTACCGCCAGCCTAAGTTCGGCACGATGTTCCGGTTTCGAATTCTTCATGATATAGTAGGTCATGCCGTTCTTTAGCTTTCCGATTTTAATGGCCGGATCAACCGGAACAGGTGAATTTAGGTCCACATTACTAACTTGAGAATTGGCAAGGATGCCAAAGAACATCATCGAGAGGAGAATCGTTATCTTTTTCATTCTTTAATTGATATTATAAATTATTTTGGGGCTAAATTAATACATCGTTCGTTAATTCCAGATTAAGCGCTGTAAGTTTAACAAATCCAATAAGCAATTAAAAATTTGGTGCGAACCTCCTATCATCACATGTACTCTTCTCGCCCCATTCATAATTCCCAATTTTTAATTTATAATTCCTCTTTGGGGGCGCCCCCTTTTAGCTGCCAAGGGAAAAAAGGCAGCTAAAAGAGGTCGGGGTGTTGCGTGGGTTCGCTGCGCTCCGTTTTTGCCGCCACCACCAAACGCAAGACAAAGGCGGCAAAGAACCGCCTTCGGCGCCACTACACTCCCTCGCCCAATGGACACTGCCACATTCGATGGATACACCTTTTTTTTGACTATTCCACCATCCTGAATCTGGCGGAAGGAGGTGTTTTCAAGGTAAAAATGGTGTTTTACAAGGTAAAAAGCAAATGCATTTTGATAAATACCATTTGCCGCCGATGAAAAGGCATTTGCATTTTGATAAAAAACAAATGCAGATTGACAAAATGCAACTGCAGATTGACGAAATGCAGTTGCAGAATGACAAAAACCATTTGCAGATTTAAAAAAGCAAATGCAGATTCATAAAATGCAATTGCAGATTGAGAAAAAACAATTGCATTTTCATCGGCGGCAAATGGTATTTATCAAAATGCATTTACAAAAAATGGGCAATTGAATAAAAAAATCTTGAAGTATGCCTAAGTTATAAGGAAACTTTATGTTGAAAGCCATTTCGAAGCAACCTGCCATCAAATCATAGCCCCGATAGTAGCGGCAGCCCGCTGCTTGGTGTCGGTATTGGGGATGCAGCGGCTATAGCGGATAGCGGGACGCAGATGGGACGAGAACTGCACATAGGCTCCTAATTGTTATTGATATTGGACCTTTAGCGGCGATACACGAGTTTCAGCAGGGTAGGAAACACGATGAGCAGGATGGGCAGCGCCACCACAAATCCGCTGATGACGGCAATGGCAAGGGGCTGATGGAGCTGGGCTCCAGTGCCTATGCCAAGGGCAAGCGGCAGGAGGGCGATGATGGCTCCGATGGCGGTCATCAGCTTGGGCCGCAAGCGTATGGAGATGGAGTAGATGATGGCTTGGCTGGTGCGCATTTCGGAGTTCAGTTTCTTACGGGTGGTGATGAATTGCTGGAAGGTGAAGATGGCGTTTTCGCCGATGATGCCCACCATCATGATGATGCCGGTGTAGCTGCCTACGTTTAGTGGGGTGTCAGTGAGGTATAGTCCGATGATGCTGCCGGTGGTACCCAACACGGCGATGAACAGGATGAGAAAAGCTGCCTTGTAGTCGCGGAAAAGGAAGATGATGATGGCGAAGACCAGGAGCGCTGCCGCAATGAGGATGTAGAGGAGTTCCTTGAAGGATTGTTCCTGTTGGGCGAAGGCTCCACCGTAGCTTACGTGGTATCCGGGAGGAAATGCGATGCTGTCGTGGACTTGTTTCTTGATGTCTTTCATTACGTTGCCCAAGTCGCGATTGTTTAACCTAGAGGTGACGGCCACAATGTTCTCCAAGTTTTCGCGCTTTATCTCGGCAACGCCTGGCTTTATCTCATAATCGGCAAATTCGGTGAAGGGTTTTAGTTTGCCGCTTGGCAAGAAGATAAATTGGTGCTTCATGTCCTTGATGCTGCGTTCCTTGCTGTCGGCATAGACCATTCGGATGTTGGTGAGTTGCTGGTTTTCCAATATGCTGCCTATCACGTTGCCTTCCAGTTGTGTTTGCAACTGCGACTGGAAAGCATTGGGGGCAATGTTGTATTGCGCCAGCTTTACGAAGTTCGGTTTGATGTTTACATAAGGGCCTGCTATAGTGATTCCGTTATATACATCGGCGGTGCCTTTGATGTCGTTCACCAACTTTTCGATGCGTATGGCAAGGTGGTTCAAGGTATCCTGTTCCTTGCCATAAATCTTTACTTCCACAGGCTGGGCAGAACTCATCAAGTCGCCAAGCATGTCGCCTATTATCTGCCCGAACTCAATCCTTAAGGCAGGCTGTGTGGAGGCTACCTGTTTCCGTAGGTCGTCAATGACTTCATCGGTGGTGCGTTTGCGGTTTTTCTTCAGTTGGATGAGGTAGTCTCCCTTATTCGGTTCGGTGAGGAAGAATCCCATTTCGGTTCCTGTACGCCTTGAATAGGTCTCCACTTCCGGCACCTTGACAATCATTTTCTCCACCTCACGGAGTATCTTGTCGGTCTCTTCCAAAGAAGTTCCAGGTGGCGATTTATAATCAAACACGATGCTTCCTTCATCCATATCGGGCAAGAAACCGGTTTCGAGTTTGGGATAGATGATATACGCCGAAACTATCAATCCGATGATGAAGAGAAAGCTCAATACAGGCTTGTTGATGAAGAATGAAATCCATCCTTTGGTGGTCAGGTGGTCAGGCAGATCGATTGTTTTCTCGATGAAATGAGGGGCTATCTCCAATTCATCGGCACCACCCATATTCTTTTCGTGCCTCGATAGTTTAAGATAAATTACCGGCAAGCCCAACCAAGTGATGAGGAAAGAACTCACCAGCGTGATGATCATGGTGTTGGACAGCACATTGAAATAAGCCCCTGCCACTCCACCCATCAAAAAGAATGGAAGAAAGATGACGATGGTGCTCAAGGAAGAGCCAAGCATGGAAGGAAACAGGTATTTTATGGAGCGGACAACCAATATCGAGGAGCGTTCGTGGGGATATTCTTCATGGGTACGATGAATCTGTTCCATCACCACTATGGCATCGTCAATGATGAGCGCTATGGCGGCAGCAACGGCACCAAGAGTCATGATGTTGAAGGAATAGTCGAGGGCATACAGGATAATCAAGGTCAAGCCAAGCGTGAGTGGAATGGTGATGAGGATGGTAAGGCTTGCCTTCCAAGAGCGGAGGAACAGAATGGCTACCACTATGGCCAGGAGCAAACCAATCCATAGGCAATCGGTAACGCTTTTTATGGCATCGTTCACAAAGTCGGCCTGGATATAGTAAGGTTTGAGATACACTTTGGGAGGCAATATCTTGGCCAATTCTTTCAGTTTGTCGTCCATGCCATCTGATACCTCCAGCAGGTTGGCATTAGGTTGGCGGAAGACATTGATGAGCACTGCCTCCTTGCCATTGGCATTTATTTTAGTGTATTCCACCTGTTCGCGGATTTCCACTTTGGCGATATCCTTCAGTAGTGTAATCCGTTTGCCATCGTTTTTGATGACCACATTTTCGAGGTCCTCCTTATTATAGATTCCGGCATCGGTGAGGGTGAGATAAAGCCTGCGATAGTCAATGGAGTAGCCGTTCGAGGTAATGAAGTTGGTTTGCGTCAGTGCCGTGTCTATCAAGTCGGGAGTTATGGACAAAGAGCTCATCTTTCTGGCATCGGGCAGCACCCAATATTCCTTCGTTTTGCCGCCAATCACCTTTACGCTGGCCACGCCATCCACCTGCGACAGAAACGGTTTCACCACATTGTTGGCAAGGAGTTTCAGCTCTATGGGGTTTTTGTCCTTGCCCTCCAGCGTGTAGCCGATCACCGCCAAGGCAGAAGGGTTCATCTTGATGACGGTGATGTCGGTATTTGGGGGCAAGATGTTCCGTATTTCACCAATCTTCGACTCAATCATCTGCTGGCACATATCCATGTTCGCCTTCCAGTCCATGTAGGCCGAAATCTCGCAACTGCCACGGCTCGTCACGCTCTGCACCATCTTCAGGTCGTGCACCTGTTTCACCGCATTCTCCAGCGGTTTCGTCACCGTCACCAGCATTTTATCCACCGGTTGCTGGCCATTATCGGCAATGATTTTTATCTTAGGGAAAGTGATTTCAGGAAACATACTCGTCTTTATTTGCATAAAGGCAAAAGTGCCGCCCACCAATACGATGAACAGGATAAAGCTTATCGAATTCTTATGAGCGGAGTAAAAGTGTTTCAATTTTCTGTCGGTTTATTGTCGGCGTTTTCGCTTTCCATTGCGGTGTAAATATATATTAAAGGAAATAAAACCCTCCCCCTCCCTCAACTCATAACTAATAATTCATAACTCATAACTCTTTCAAGGAGCCTATATCCTCCACTCGTCCCATCTGCGTCCCGCTATCCGCTGTAGCCGCTGCATCCCCATTGCCGACACAAAGCAGCGGGCTGCCGCTACTATCGGGGCTATGCTTTGACGGCAGGTTGCCTCGAAACAACTTTTTATAAGTAACCCGGTTGCGGTGAACATCCTGACAGGTCGGCTTTTTTCTCGCCGTCCTGTAAGGTTGTTCACTACCCCACCCGCTGGTCTGGATTTGCAATCCAGACCCCAAAAAATGGGCACGAAACCCCAATTATGAGTGCTCCGATGCCAATTATGAGAACAACAATGCCTCTTATGAGTGCTCCGATGCCAATTATGAGAGCAACAATACCTCTTATGAGTGCTCCGATGCCAATTATGAGTGCAACAATAC
>CAIWCG010000117.1 GCA_903911135.1 uncultured Bacteroidota bacterium | reverse complement strand
GCAAGATCAATAAAGAGCAAGCCGAAGACTATGCCAAGCGCAAAGGCATGAGCATCGAAACCATTGAGAAATGGCTGGGACCGAACTTGAGTTATTAGAAAAATAATACTACTATTCATCATCGTTTTGATGCACCACCGCCAAGCGGATGGTATCTCAAAACGATGAAAGAAATATTACTTAAGGTTTTTTAATAGCCTTAATAAGTTTATCATTCCTCTTATCAGCATAATATTTATTCACTACCAAAAAAGCGTGGATTACACCTGGAATCCAAAAGAGCAATGTTAGTATTATACTAAGAATGAATGCACCTATTTTCCCAGTTGTTAAAACGGCAATCGGGGGAAGTATTATACATAGAAAGTATCTCATTTAGTATTATTGTAATAATAGTAATGTACATTGATTTCGAGTTACAGTTATATTACCAGACCAAGTACTCCAAGTTGAACTGGCATAATAATAATAGGTTCCTTCTGGCAAAGTAAAATTTGCACAACCTGTTGAACCACAAGTTGGATTATATGTAGGATAATATGAAGTAATATAATCGGTACTGCCATTAACAATTACAGTTGCCGATGTTCCACTTGAATTATACCAAAATGTAGCATTGCCAGTTGGAACGCTAATGGTAATTGATTGGCTTGTTGTACCTGTAACATCACCATCCGCATCTTTTACAGATAGTGTTACTGTATAAGTTCCAGAAGTGGAATATGAATGATTAACAGAACTGCCAGTGCCTGATAATCCATCACCAAAATCCCAACTCCAATTAGCTGGATCAGAACTATCCAGAAAACCTCCGCCTTTAGAGCAATCTGAAAAGTTAATAGCATCGCCTGTGTAGGCAGATAAAGTGCTTGCTGTAAAACAAGCGGTAATGTCTTTTTCGCAAGACGATAATAAAATTGCAAAAGCAATTATGACAATGTAAATGTTTAAATTTTTCATTTTCTTTAATTTTTAATTTTTAATATATTTTTTACTTAATCTATTCTTTGGATGTATATAAAAACAGCGGCGTGAGCTAATCTTGCCACTCTTAGGAGGTTCGACCAAGAACCTTACCGAAGTTAAACAAATGCTCACGCCTGACGTGAGCGTTTTTGCTTAATCCTTCGGTATAAAAAAATTTGGTCGATTTCTAATGCAGGATTGCTAAACGCCTATATTTTATTTTTGTCTCTTTTCTTAATTCATATTTCCTTTATTTTTTTGTTGCGGCAAAACTAATAAAAAGATATTTGTTATTCTTGTAATCTTTCTTTTGGAATAGGATAGCTTGCCCTTTCTTGGGCAAATAAAATTTCCCTTCCCCAAGCATTCCTCTGGTCCTAAAAAACCCACAAACTATTTCGTATAGCAAAAGAGTGAATTCGTATAGCAAATAATTAACCTCATATAGCACCGCATTAATATTCCATACCAAGGCAATGACTTTGTATAATAAAAGAATGGCATTACACACCAAAAAACCGACCTTGTATAGAATCTTAATCCCTTTGTATAGAATAAAATCCCCCTTCCCCAAGCATTCTACACCTAAAATACCGATGAATCGCATTTTCTAACCGATGAATCGCATTTTCTAACCGATGAATCGCATTTTCTAACCGATGAATCACATTTTCTAACCGATGAATCACATTTTCTAACCGATGAATCGCATTTTCTAACCGATGAATCGCATTTGTTAACCGCTGAATCCAATTTTCTAACCGCCGAATCCCATTTTCTAATTAAATCTTCAATCTAAATCAATCCCTCCCCTCCACCACCAACCCCCTCTCCAAAATAATCTAACCCAAAGAAAGAAATGGATAAGGGAAAGGGGAAAAGGATTGCCCCCGACCTTTGAAGGATAATCCCAAAATAGTGAAGGATTCCCCTTGAATGACCTAATCCTTAGCCCAAAAACATCCATTCTCTACACACAAAAGTCTGTTCTTACACAGACTGACCTCATCCTTACACAGACTGACCTAATCCTTACACAAGAACGTCTATTCTCTACACACAAACATCTATTCTCTACACAGACTTACCTAATCCTTACACACGAACGTCCATTCTCTACACACAAACGTCTGTTCTCTACACACGAACGTCTATTCTCTACACACAAACGTCTGTTCTCTACACACGAATGTCTGTTCTCTACACACGAACGTCTGTTCTCTACACAGACTTACCTCATCCTTACACAGAATGACCTAATCCTTACACACGAACGTCTATTCTCTACACATGAACATCTATTCCCTACACACGAACATCTATTCTCTACACACGAACGTCTATTCTCTACACACGAATATCTATTCTCTACACACGAATGTCTGTTCTCTACACACAAAAGTCTGTTCTTACAAAGACTTACATCATCCTTACACAGAATGACATAATCCTTGCACAGACCATTAAAAGTTTATATATCTCCAAAATAATCTAAAGCAAAGCAAGAAACAATAGGGGAATATGGATTTCATCGATAATCATATTACCTTATCGGTATATGATCATCAAAAAAATAAAGGTATGATGATGCAACTAAAAATCCACTTCTATCAGCATGGGGCAATGGTCGGAATGCTTGGCTTCGGGCAAGATGACGGCGCGCTTCAACTGTTTTTCCAAGGCCTGCGAAACGAGCTGGTAATCGATGCGCCACCCAAGATTCTTGTCGCGAGAACCGGCACGGAAACTCCACCAGGTGTAGTGATGCGGTTCCTTGTTGAAATGCCGGAACGAATCGATGAATCCGTTGTTGATGAATTGCTCCATCCATGCACGCTCTTCGGGCAGAAAGCCGGAAGAATTGGCATTTGAAACAGGGTTGTGTATGTCGATGGCACGGTGGCAAATGTTGTAATCTCCGCCAATGATGAGTTTGGGTCTTTTCTTTACCAATTCATCGATGTATTGTTGAAAATCGTCGAGCCATTTGTATTTGAAAGTCTGCCGAATATCGCCGGTAGTTCCTGAAGGCATATAGACGCTCATCACCGACACATCGCCGAAATCGGCCCTGATGACACGCCCTTCGAAATCGTAGTCCTTGATGCCACAGCCATACTCCACATGGTCGGGCTTGGACTTGGATAAAATGGCTGTTCCGCTATATCCCTTTTTCTCGGCAGGGAACCAGAAATGATGGTAGCCGGCATCTTCGAACACCTTTAAATCCAACTGTTCGGGGTGAGCCTTGATTTCCTGCAAACAGATGATGTCGGGGTTTACGGCAGCTATCCAATCCATCCATCCTTTGCTCAAGGCAGAGCGGATTCCATTGACATTATAGGTTATTATCTTCTTCATTTTTAGTGATTTTATTGCCGACAAAACTATTGAAAAAGGTGGGAATCGTTAAAATGTGATACAAAAGGAATATTTTTGCGTTTAAGACCATAGTTTGTTTGGTATCAGAATGACATTAATAAGGTGAAAAGGACGATAAAGGATTTTGCGTTTACGGTCAAAGGATTGGGAATCGTGTTGGCGATTATCCTGCTTCCGATGATTTGCCATGCGCAATGGATCAACAACCTTCGTCAGAAATATATTCCTGTCAAATCCGATACCGTGGAGTTCGATACGCTAAGCATCATTCCTCATACATTATATTTGATGACGAATGATGGAAAAGTTCTCGACAGTTCTGCCTATAATATCCCTTCCGAAAAGCCTGTCATCATCTGGAATAAAACCAACATTGCCTATCAATCTTTGGCTGATGATAGCCTCAAGATGGTCTATCGCGTGTTCCCCTATTTGTTTTCAAAAAGCTATCAGCATAAGGACGTGCATCGAATTCAGAAAGATATTTATGGCAATGTAGACCCCTTTGTTTATTCAGGCAGCAATGGTACGGCAGATCTGTTTCAATTTCAAGGCTTGAACAAGTCGGGAAGCATTTCACGGGGTGTTACCTTTGGCAATAATCAGGATTTGGTGGTGAACTCCAATCTAAACCTGCAATTAGGAGGAAAAATTGGCGATAACATCGAGATATTGGCCTCGATTACGGACCAGAACATACCGATTCAGCCAGAAGGAAACACACAGCAGATACAGGATTTCGATAAGGTTTTCATTCAATTGTCGAAGGAAAAATCAAAACTTGTTGCCGGTGATTTCGAGTTGAAGAGACCAAACAGTTATTTCATGAATCTCTATAAAAAGGGGCAAGGAGGGATTTTTACAACTGAATTCAATGTGGAAGATACGGCTGCCAACAAGAAACCAGGTATCATGAGGGTAGGGGTGAGCGGTGCGATATCAAAAGGAAAGTATGCACGAAATACCATACAAGGGCAGGAAGGCAATCAAGGCCCATACAAACTGAAAGGTAACAACAGCGAACTTTATATAATCATCCTGTCGGGTTCCGAGAAAGTATATATTGATGGCATTTTATTGCAACGTGGACAGGACAATGATTATACCATCGATTATAATACCGCTGAACTAACCTTCATGCCGAAACGATTGATAACAAAGGATTCCCGACTGGTAGTGGAGTTTCAATATTCAAATAATTTCTATGCCCGCTCCATGTTGTTTCTTAATTCGGAATATGAAAGCGAGAAATTGAAACTGCGATTTAATGCTTTTTCGGAACAGGATGCCAAAAGCCAACCCATACAGCAGAGTTTAAGCAATGCCCAACAGCAATTTCTATCTGGCATAGGCAATGATATTCAAAATGCCGTTTGGCCTGCAATAGATACGATTGCATTTGATTCGACCCAAATATTGTACAAGCAAATGGATACTATAGTGGGTGTTTTTCTGTATCCCAAGATATTCGTTTACAGCACCAGTAAGGATAGTGCCAAATACCGTCTTGCTTTCTCGAACGTCGGGCAAGGACATGGCGATTATGTTCCGGTTAGCAGCACTGCAAATGGAAAGGTTTATAGATGGGTGGAACCGATAAATAACATCAGGCAAGGAAGCTATGAACCTGTCGAACTCCTTGTTACACCTAAGAAGCAGCAACTCTTTACTTTCGGTGGTGATTATCGGTTTAATAAAAATACTGCCATGAATTTCGAGACGGCGTTGAGCAATAATGATGTCAATCTCTTTGCCGGTAATGGCAAACAGGATAATGTGGGAGAAGCATTTAAGGTTGGTTTTGAAAACATCAAGCCATTGGATAAGGATAGTGCAGGATGGAAACTGAAGTCAGCCATTAAATTCGAAAAATCTACCAAGAACTTTCAACCTATAGAGCGATATAGACCAGTAGAATTCGAACGTGATTGGAATATAAAGGCAAATGATTCCGTAAAGGCGGATGACCATCTTGGTGGTGTTAGTTTTGGTTTGATGCATCCCAAATACGGCACAGTGAGTTATGATTTTAAAACCTATATGAAAGCTGCCGAATACAAAGATGTGATGAATGGTTTAAGCTCCAATCTTAACTGGCATAAGTTTCGGTTGATTTCAAATATTAGCTTGTTGAATTCATCCGGAACTGTCAACCCGTCGGTTTTTTTAAGACAGAAAGTGGATTTGTCGAAAACCATAAAATCCATCATGGTAGGTGTCTCTGAAGAGGAGGAGAACAATAAATTCAAATCATTGACTTCGGATAATTTACTGACCTCAAGTTACCGTTTCAATCAATGGATGGTATATGTCACCAACCCTGATTCTACAAAAAACAAGTATCGGATTGATTATGGCGAGCGTTATGATTTTGGTGTTTGGGGATTGAGTTTCAAGCAGGCTACCAAGGCAAAAAATGCGAACTTTTCTTTGGAATTGATACGGAATCCGGAAAGCCGTTTAAGTTTCAGTGCAACCTATCGTGTGTTGACGGTATTGGATTCCACCTTAACCAATCAAACTCCGACCAATTCGTTGTTGAACCGCTTGGAGTACAATTTCAGTGCTCTTAAAAGGCTGATTACTTCCAGTACCTTCTATGAAATTGGGACTGGTCAGGAACAAAAGCAGCAGTATTCATACATTCAGGTGCAGCCAGGAAAAGGGGTTTATCAGTATCTCGGAGACTTGAATCATAATGGTGTTCAGGATTTGAACGAGTTTCAGATAGCAGACTTCCCTGATCAGGCCATGTATATAAGGATTTATACCCCTACCAATGAATATATAAAGGATTATACCAACCGTTTTAATGAAAGCATGTTCATCAATCCTGCCGCAGCATTGGGAAATCAGGTGGTGGGATTCAAGAAATTCATTTCTAGATTCTCCGATAATGTAATGTATTCTACGGACAGAAAAACAACCAACAACAATCTCAACACCTTATTCAATCCATTTACAAACAATGTAGGTGATTCTGCCCTTATCAGCACAAATGTTTCGGCAAGGAACAGCATCTATTTCAACAAGACCAATGCAAAATGGGGAATCGATTACACGATATCGGATGTCAGAAATAAAAGCCTTTTGGCCAATGGCTTTGATTCGAGGGTGGCTACCGAAAACGCCTTGAGTTCGAGATGGAACATTTCCCGCATCATCGGATTGAATTTGGCTTTGAAGCAAGGCAACAAGCGCAGTCTTTCCGATTTTTTCTCAGCCAACGACTATAATTATAACTATCAACAGATTGATCCAAAAATCAGTTATCAATCGGGTGTTTCATTCCGAACCAGTTTAACCTATTCCTATTCTGAAAAGCGGAATAATCCTTCTTTGGGTGGCGAAAGGGTAATCGGCAATAACCTCGGACTGGAAATGAAATACAGTTCCCCGGCCAAGGGAGTGGTTACGATGAAATTCAATTACATCAAGCTTGATTATTCGGCACCGGAGAATACTCAGATTGCCTTCCAGATGTTGGACGGACTGCATAATGGAACCAATCTTACTTGGGGTATCAATTTGCAGCGCACCATTTCAGGCAATTTGCAGTTGAGCATCAATTATGATGGCAGAAAATCGGAAACTACCAACGCCATCAATACTGGCAATGTGCAGTTGAGGGCTTACTTTTAATTAGCCGTAAAGAATCGGGAGTTTGAGGTTATTTCTTTTTATAAAAGTACATTTGCCAATTCATAATCGTAAAATATTTACATGATTTTAGTAACTGGAGGTACGGGTATATTAGGTTCACGGTTGTTGTTCGACCTTGTAAATAAGGGCAAAAAAGTCCGTGCCATCCATCGTTCGAATGATTTTTTCATCACGCAGAAGATATTCAAGTTAAACGCTCCTGAACGACATCTTGAACTGTTTCAAAACATCGAATGGATCCATGCCGACATTACCGATATCAATTCCTTGGAGCCTGCCTTTGATGGAATTACCCATGTATATCATTGCGCGGCCTTCATTTCATTTTTGGGTGACGCATACAAAAAAATGATGAGCATCAACGTGGAAGGAACGGAGAATATGGTGAATTTATCACTTGAAAGAAAGATAGAGAAGTTTGCCCATGTAAGTTCCATTGCTGCCATCGGGAGAGTTAAGGTAGGTGAAATGATTACCGAAGATACCTACTGGAAAACTTCTCCAAACAATACAGGTTACGCCATCTCCAAGTATGGTGCGGAGCGGGAAGTGTGGCGTGGAATGGCCGAAGGATTGAATGCGGTGATAGTGAACCCGGGTGTGATAATAGGTCCGGGTGATTGGAACAACAATACCTCGGAAATGTTTAGCCTCGGATGGCGTGGAATGAAGTTCTATACCGAAGGCGTAAATGCCTTTGTTGATGCACGTGATGTAAGCAAAGCCCTGATTGCCCTGATGGAAAGCGACATCAGCAACGAGCGGTTTATTTTGGCCTCCGAAAACATTTCGTTCCGCCAATTCTTCGATTTTATTGCCGACAGTTTCAATAAGCCTCGAGCTACGGTAAAAGTCAACAGGACTTTGGCAAACATCGGTTGGCGTTTGGAGGCCTTGCGAAGTTTCATCAAGAACAAACGGCCTACCATCACCAAAGAAACTGCCCGAGCCTCCACCAACAAGTTCTATTATTCTAATGAAAAGATAAGGAAGGCAATAGGGATGGAGTTCATACCGATGAAGAAAAGCATCGAAGATACCTGCAAGGTGTTTTTGGCCGATAATTCTTTTAATTAGTACTATTATGCTTTTATAAGTGCACCGAAACGGATGCAATTATAGAGGCATTCTTTTGAAATAAGAGGTGAGTATCCTGACAGCTTTTTTCTGCTGTCAGGTATAGATGTCTCGTCCTGAAATAGGTTTACACAAAAAAGTGTAATTTAGGACGGTCAAAAAATGAAAAATAATAAAGAATTAAAAGAGAAAATAGTAAGAGAATATTTGGCTGGTGGAACCAGCTATAATGACCTTGGCCGG
>CAIWCG010000116.1 GCA_903911135.1 uncultured Bacteroidota bacterium | reverse complement strand
TCCCTTTTTTAAGGGATTCTAAAGCTTCTTTCTCGAAACTTTCATAATCAAACTTAGATTCTTTCTTTTTCATTCTATTAACTTTTTTCTACTCAAAAAACAAAATTATATTTTTTTTGACACAGTTTATAGAACAGACTCGTAGATTTTGGAAATCTACTAGTGAAAGTTGGAAATTCACCAGTGAAATTTGAGTTTTCACCAGTGAAAGTTGGGTTTTCACTAGTGAAAGTTGAGTTTGCACTAGTGAAAATTGAGTTTGCACTAGTGAAAATTGGATTTGCACTAGTGAAAGATAGGTTTGCACTACTGAAAATCGAACTTTCACTAACGGATTTTCACCACCTTTTTACCAAGTTTCAAGAAATGTCAATTGCTTTTATTGATGATATCTTAATAATTGCCTCGCGTTTGGCGAGCTATCATGAAGGTATCATCAGCATGTCGCTCATCTTTATTTTTGATGATTATTCGAACATCACGAGGACTTGGTTTTTCTCTACCTTGTCGCCTTTTTTTACCAATATCTTTTTGATGATGCCGTCCGAAGCTGCCTTCAGTATGTTCTCCATTTTCATGGCCTCCAGCACCAATATCGCGTCGTTCTTTCCTATCTGCTGTCCTTCCGAAACCCGCACATCCAATACCAATCCGGGCATCGGAGCCTTGAGGTCCTCCTTTTTGTTCGAAGCCAAAACATCCATTCCCAAGTCATGCAGCAAACCATCGAAACGGTCCTTCACCACCACCGAATAGTTGTTTCCATTGATGCGGATGAGGAACGATTTGGTGGAATAATCAGCCTCCATCACTTCGGCATTATAGGATTTGCTATCCTTGATGATGTGGAATATCCCCGGCTTGATGACCACCACATCCCATTCCGATTTCTTGTCGTCCATCGTTATCGTTTTGGCAACATCATCAAACGAAACCTGGTGCTCCAAGTCTGCATCATTTATCTTTACCTTATATGTCTTTTCCAAAATGTTATTTGTTTAAATCCCAATGGAGACAAGCGTTTCAGCTAACATCATGTCTTGGTGGGTAGTTATTTTAATGTTGTTTATTTCGCCCTCCACCAAGTTGATGATGGCACCTGTTTGTTCCACCACGCTGGCATCATCGGTAAAGGTTTCCTGATAATCCTGGGCATACGCCGCCAGCAACAAATCGGAATGAAAACATTGTGGCGTCTGGATGATTCGGAACAAGCTCCTGTCCATAGCTTTGGTCTTGTTTCCATCTACCATACGGATGCTTTGATCCAACGGAATGGCTGGCACGGCATTGCCATTTTGTTCGGCATATTGATAAATGTTTCTGATGAGTTCCAATGAAACCAATGGCCTCACGGCATCATGAATGGCCACCAAAGCAGGGCCATGAACGTGTTTCAAACCATTCTTGATGGACTCGAAACGGTTGCTTCCACCTTCGCAAACGGTATGGTCGAAAAGGAAATCGTTTTCCATGCAAAAGCTATCCCAATTTACCAACTGTTCCTTCGGCAACACCACGATAATCTTGATTTTGCTGATGGCAATCTGGAACTTGTTGATGGTATGAATGATGATAGGTATATCATTCAACGACAAGAACTGTTTGGGAATGGGAGCCTTCATCCTAGCGCCAATTCCACCTGCTGCGATGATAACGTATTTTGTCATTGAGCGATAAATGAAAGCATCATGCAAACCAATGCTTGGATAGCTGCCTGATTACAGAATGAGCATGGCATCGCCATAAGTGAAGAAATTGTATTTCTCCTTAATGGCTTCCTTGTATGCTTTCATCATAAAATCGTACTCGCCGAATGCACAAACCATCATGAACAAAGTAGATTCAGGCATGTGGAAATTGGTCACCATGGCATTGGCAATATTGAAATCATAAGGAGGAAAAACGAATTTGTTCGTCCAGCCTTCCGATGGTTTTAATAATTTATCGGTAGTCACTGCCGATTCGATGCACCTCATGGTGGTGGTACCGATGGCACATACTTTTTTCTTTAATTCTTTGCCTTTATTTACGATGTCGCAGGCAGGTTGTTCAATCTTGTATTGTTCCGAGTCCATCTTGTGCTTGGTCAAGTCTTCCACTTCAATAGGGCGGAAAGAACCAAGACCAACATGAAGCGTAACCTCGGCAAAGTTGATTCCCTTTATCTCCAATCTCTTCATCAGTTCTCGGGTAAAGTGCAATCCTGCAGTAGGGGCAGCCACAGCACCTTCATTTTTGGCATAAACTGTTTGATAACGTTCCTTGTCTTCAGGTTCGGTATCGCGTTTTATGTATCTTGGAAGTGGAGTATTACCCAGTTTGGTAATGGCTTTCTTGAATTCTTCTGGTGTTCCGTCAAATAAAAATCGGATGGTTCTTCCACGAGAAGTGGTGTTATCAATAACTTCGGCCACTACAGAATCGTCATCGCCGAAATATAATTTATTGCCAATTCGTATCTTTCTGGCAGGGTCAACCAAAACATCCCACAAGCGGGCTTCTCCATTCAATTCTCTAAGTAAAAACACTTCTATCCTAGCTCCTGTTTTCTCCTTGTTTCCATAAAGACGGGCAGGGAAAACTTTGGTGTTGTTAAGAATCATTACATCGCCATCATCGAAATATTTAAGGATATCTTTGAAAACCTTGTGTTCTATTTTACCTGTTTTACGATGAAGAACCATCATTCGAGCTTCGTCCCTGTTTTTCGCAGGATGAAGGGCAACTAGATTGTCCGGCAAGTTGAATTTGAATTGTGCTAATTTCATATTTTATTTATTAATTCCTGTATTGTTATAAGTCGAAATTTTATTTAAGGGGTGCAAATATAGCATATAAAATATCGTTTTCGACATGCCTGTGAACGAAATCATCAACATTTTATTTAACAGACCCTATATTTGCCATCCCAATTTCATAAAATTAACATGAGCAAACTTCTTGATTTATTAGATAACTATGGCAAGGACCATCAAACTTTGACAAATAAAATAATGCACTGGATAGCCATTCCTGCCATATTTTATTCAACAATAGGCTTTTTATGGTTCATTCCTGTTCCGGAACAATTCAGATCTTTTAGTTTTCCCATCAATTGGGCTACGATAGTTTTGGTAATCGTTTTTATCTATTATTCTCAACTGTCGAGGAGCCTTTCTTGGGGAATGGTTTTCATCATTTCCACCATAATAGGAAGCCAGTATAAACTCGAATCCATATATGGAAGTTCTTTATTGATGCAGATCTACCTGGTAATCTTCGTCATAGCCTGGTTTTTTCAATTCATCGGACATATGATAGAAGGGAATAAACCGTCCTTTTTCAACGATGTTAGATATTTATTGATTGGTCCACTGTGGCTTTTAAGTTTGCTTTATAAAAACTTCGGGATTCGTTTTTAAATATAAAAAGCTAAATTTGCGCCTCAAATTAAAATTTTCAATAGTATGAACATAGAACTAAGCGAAGAGCATCTGATGATACAGAAAGCGGCAAGAGATTTTGCCCAAAACGAATTGCTTCCTGGCGTGATAGAACGCGATGAGCACCAAAAATTCCCTGCCGAACAAGTAAAGATGTTGGGTGAACTGGGTTTCTTGGGAATGATGGTTTCTCCTGAATATGGTGGTGGCGGCATGGATTGCGTTTCTTATGTGTTGGCTATGGAAGAGATTTCCAAAGTTGATTCATCGGCTTCGGTGGTGATGTCGGTAAACAACTCCCTTGTTTGCTGGGGTTTGGAGACTTACGGCAACGAAGAACAAAAGAGAAAATATTTGGTTCCATTGGCTAAAGGCGAGATTATCGGAGCCTTCTGCCTGTCGGAGCCAGAGGCAGGTTCTGATGCCACCTCGCAGAGGACTACTGCCATAGATATGGGCGACCATTACTTATTGAACGGCACCAAAAACTGGATTACCAACGGCAGTTCAGCTTCGGTATATCTGATCATTGCACAAACGGATGTTCAGAAAGGCCACAAAGGCATCAATGCCTTGATAGTGGAAAGAGGGATGCCCGGTTTTGTGGTAGGCCCAAAAGAAAACAAGATGGGAATTCGTGGTTCTGATACGCATTCGCTGATGTTCACGGATGTGAAAGTGCCAAAAGAAAACCGCATTGGCGAAGATGGCTTCGGCTTTAAGTTCGCCATGAAAACACTTACCGGAGGACGAATAGGCATTGCATCGCAAGCATTGGGAATAGCTTCTGGGGCCTATGAGTTGGCGCTTGCCTATTCCAAACAGCGCAAGGCATTCGGCACCGAAATATGCAACCACCAGGCCATCCAGTTCAAGCTGGCCGATATGGCTACCGAAATAGAGGCTGCCCGTCTGCTCTGCCTCAAGGCGGCATGGCTTAAGGACCAGCATTTGGATTACGATTTGGCCAGTTCCATGGCGAAATTGTTTGCCTCCAAGGTGGCTATGGACACCACCATCGAGGCCGTTCAGATACATGGCGGATATGGTTTTGTGAAGGAATACCATGTAGAGCGACTGATGCGTGATGCCAAGATTACCCAGATATACGAAGGCACCTCCGAGGTACAGAAAATCGTCATCTCGCGCAGCATACTGAAAGGATAATAGAAAGCAACATGCAATAAAAAAGCCACGCTATAATATATATAGCGTGGCTTTTTTAATGTCAGGCTGACCGAAATATTATATTGGGTCGAGGGTGATGTCGGTGTGAATGGTTTGTCCGGGTTTTATGTGGAACAGGGGAATTGTCTTTGGGGTAAATCCTGTTGCTGAATAGGTAATGGATGAATCGCCGGGATGATAATGAGCGGCTATGTAACTTCCATTGATGTCGCCTTGGGTGGTTTGACCATTTGATGAAACCGCTTTGGGATTTGGGATGGGCAGGCCTGTGGCAGAACTGGTGACCAATCCTTTGACGGTGGTAATCTCGTGGTGTGGACCGATGAGTGCACGTGCATGCTGATAGGAACCATACCAAATGGCGTGCGTTTTCTTTAGTGTTACGGCTGCCTTGTCCATAATCTTTTCGAGGATTCTCAAGCCTTCGACATAAAGTGGAGGGAGGACTTCCTGTGTTTGGGTTTCGCGTTCGATGATGGCATCGCGGGGAGCAGAATATTCGTTTCTGTAATCGTGAAGTTTGAGGGCCAAATCGGCAAGGGTGGTAACGTTTATATCCCAATCGAGGAGGGGAGTGACGAGGGAGGTTTCTGTAACATCAAGGATTAGTTGGTCGGTGATGCCAGCGATGGTATCGAAACCAATATCGTTAATGTCGGTACGTGAACGATTAAACTTGTTGTAGAGGGTATTGTTATCGATGTATCCAGCATATCCGGCAGCACCACTGGTGATGTGGTAGAAGGAATCGCCAAGTTGGAGATACCTGGTTTTACGGTCGGAGGTGCTACCGGTAGTGTCGGCAGTTTGCGGACCTTCGGAAGCTTCAATTTCAATGACTACTGTTCTCAAAAGACCCAAGCCGCTCATATAGCCAGCGCGAGTGGATACAATCGGGGTGTTGTCGTCGGAGATTTTTATGACCGACTTGAACATTGCGAGAAGTGTTTGTTTGTGTGCGTCCATTTTATTTGTTATTATTAAGTCGGCAAAATTAGGTATGTTTTATAACTGACCTAATTATTGGACAAAATACTTTTGGATTTGGAATTTTCATGAGTGGGACATTAGAGATAAATTTGGAAAATCTTGATTTTGGTGTTTTTTGATGGAAGAAAAAGGGCATGGAGTGTTAACAATCAGTGAGAAATTTTAACGTTCGGTGAAAAAACGTTAACAGTCAGTGGGCAAAAGTTGAGTCACGGTCGCCTAGAGTCGAGTCACCGTCGCCTAAAGTTGAGTCACCGTCGCCTAAAGTCGAGTCACCGTCGCCTAAAGTCGAGTCACTGTCGGCTAAAGTTGAGTCACGGTCGCCTAAAGTTGAGTCACAGTCGCCTAAAGTTGAGTCACCGTCGCCTAAAGTTGAGTCACCGTCGCCTAAAGTCGAGTCACTGTCGGCTAAAGTTGAGTCACAGTCGCCTAAAGTTGAGTCACGGTCGCCTAAAGTTGATGCACGGTGGGGGTGTTTTTAAGGGGGATGGGTGGGTTTATAGCGGGAAAGGGTGGGAAATGGGATTTTTTTGAAAAACATTTGGAATGTTAAAATTAATTTTTTAATATTGCATCGTGAATTTTAACAAACAATAACTAAAAAAATAACAACATGGCAAACAATCCTTATTCCGCAACAATCGGTGCACAGCACACAGCAGGTTTAACAAGCGTGGTAACAGCAATAGGTGCTGGACCAACTACCTTAGCCGTAATCAACACAAAAACCAGTGGATACACTGCAACAACACTGTATCCTGGCGTTACCATTCTTCCTGTTTTACAAAATGAATTGGACTCCATAGCCATTCATGGGGTGAACAATTACATTAATCCGGTGGCAAACAATTTCAATGGAATCCAGATGCAATTCAGCAACATGCTGTTGAATACCATCATTTGTGGAGTTCCTGTGGAATCAATCGGTGACTTTATTCTCGATGTAGAGGATAACGTGACCAAATCGGGTCTATCTGTAGAAGAACAAATTCCCTTGATGATGGCAACTGCCGTAGGAAAAGCGAATTATGATTACCTAATGACGGCAGTTGCCACTCCTGCAAATATTTGGTACACGAATGGTTATTTCAATGCAAAGGATTTTGCGAACCGAGCAAGTTTGCCTTATTGGGTTCAATCGGCCATGATGGCGACCTTGAACAATGCAAGCAAGGCAAAATCGTATGGGTTGATAGACCCGCCACAAATAGCCGGAGTGGATATGATAACCACAGTGGCGGCAAGCGTGGGTGTTTGTTGCGCCAAAATCATGCTGAAACTGATTCCAAGAATACAGCCTATGGGAGGAAGCATGAAATTCCCTGGGAGTTGCTGCTAATTCTTTGGACAACATCTAAAGGGATATAACCTCCCAAATTCAAACATAATGAAACGTTTATTATTGTTGCTATTTATTATAATGAGTAGCGTGCAAATCTTGTATGCTCAAACTGCTAATGATTCTGTTAAAATATATCAGGCAGATGCAATAAATTTTAACCTTTTACAATCATTGGTCGGAGGAGAAGTAAGATTGACTTTTGAAAAACCATTAATAAAAAATAAAAGCATTGAATTTGGATTCGGATATATTTACAGGTATTTGGAGGTTATTGGAGGTGATCTTGACATAAATTATTATGGCCCATTTGAATATTATGGATTCAGTGTTAGGTCAGGGATAAAATATTACACCTCAAAGACCAAAGATCATGAAGGATACTATTACAACCCAATCTTGTTATATAGGTATTTATATCATAAAGCATATATTGATAATTATCAGCCTGCATATTATTATATTGCAAACATAAATATTTTTTGTGGGCAAATGTTATATGGCTATAAATTTCATCTAACTTCAAGGTTTTTAATTGATTTTTATGGAGGTATCGGATTACGATATATTTTAGATTTTCAACATGAAACATTACCAAATGCTCTACCACTAAATAATCCTTTAACTTTATTTATTCCTACATTGCAAACTGGTTTTACAATTGATTTTTTGTTAAAATAGATATTATATGAGCGCAAAAAGAAAATTCTATATTATTGCACATAATCCCAATAACATTTCTGATGTGTTAGATTGTTTGGATAGAGGGGCGAATGCCATTGAACCTGATGTTCATTGGAATCCTAGTAACGGTGAATTTAATGTATATGATTGGGATGCAATTGGCGCACCTACATTGGGCGCTTATTTATGGAATTTGGCAAACCAATTGGGCAATCGCAACTTAGCTTTAATTGCATTTGATTTAAAGGATAATAACTTTGATTTCCAAGAGATGCAAAAAATAATACATGATAATTTCACTTGGAAGTACGGTTCTATCCCCATGTTATTTACTTGTGCAGGCAATAAAGATGTTAATGCAGATATAAATTTTTTAAGGAATTATGTTGCACCATATTTATTAGACAATCAGGGAGTAGGTTTAGATCGGTATAATTATCCTGTAGAAGTAAATAATAGTTTTAGGGATAGAGGGTTCCCATATACTTATGCTATGGGAACATTTTCACCTTTTACTGCAGTTACAGATTATCTACCTGAAATAAATACTGCGATTGGTTTGCGAGACCAAGGCGATAGCTTCTGTTTAGTTTATTCATGGGTAGTTGAAAGTAAATCGCATATGGAGGATTTTATAGGTGCAGGTGTTGATGGATTGATAACGAGTGATGATCATCTTGGGCAATTACATGATTTAATAACAGGTATGTATTCACAATGGTATGAAATTGCTACAAGAGAATATAATCCATTTAATCCTAGAATTGATTATGGTGATCCATATTTTAAAGTAAAAACATATAAGTTCATACCTCATGAAATGTTTGTTGCGGTAAATCATGATGATGGAAACAGTACCTTGCTAAAAATAAAAGATGAGGGAAGTAATGGAAATAATATGTTTGATATTCATTCAATAAATAATGATGATTATGCAAGAGACAATATCAATATTGATTGGTTGCAAGGCACTCAAGTTTTTCATTCATATATTGATGAAATCGTTTACGGATATGATGTTTATAATTCACAATATGCAACAATGATTGCTTTGGCGGATGGCCGGATATTGAAAATAAAGCAAACTGGAGGTATCGGACCTTTCATGTTTAATGTAATTGAAAATCATGATGGGTTTTATTCATTTCCAAACAAGCCTGAATATCGAATAGGAGATGAGAGATTTAAACATCGAGTTACCTGTTTGAAATTTTATGATGTTGGTGTTAGCAGCATACATAATAGAGCACCTTCGTTTACATTTGTTTGTTTAAATGATGGTAAACTTTTAAAAATAAGCGGAATGGGAGGTTCAGGCCATAATATGTTTGCAGTTACGGAACAAACTGGTAATTTCTTGAGTGTTCAGGGATATTCATACTATTTTGGAGATTTTAAATTTTTGGATTTTGTACACGGGATGGAATATATTAAAGGATTTTTGTTTATCTATTTTAATAATGGCAGATTACTAAAGATAAACGGACTTGGCGGGGGTGGTTCAAACTTATTTAATCTTAATGAAGATTCAAACTTAAATTCTCATTCTCCATTTTCTACTCATGATGCTAATGCTACTGCATACTATCATGGCGATCAAAAATTTGACGGAAACATATTGACATTAGTTGCTTTTGGAAATGGAGGCTTTTCACCTCTTACCATGTTTATTGGATTCAATAACAACAAAATATTAAAAATAAAAGATGTTGGTGGTGGTGGTCACAATATGTTTGGGTTAAGTGAGTATGATACTGGTTTTACAGCTCTAGGAACAACTTCATACTCAGGACACCAATACCTACAGTCTACTACCTATTCTGAATTAAGATGTATTAATAGCATTCATTTAATAGCAGGATACTTATATATAGGAATGACTGGCATCTATACTGTTACAAAATATGTGAAAGTAGGACATGGAGCTGACACAGATTATGTTTTGAAATATTATCATTATCCATTTGGTTCTATATTAAAGATATTGGGAATGGGAATTTCAGGTGGGAATATGTTTAATATAAATCTTTTTGCAATAGATAATTATACTTCTGGAGGACCACAATATAGTGGTCATTATTATTTTGTAAATGGTATAACTGGATTAAATTGTATAATGAATAAAATATTCATTGAATTAAATAATGGCGAATTGTTAAAGATAAATGGCAATGGTTTCGATAGATATGATTTTTGATTATTTTACAGCATATTTCAAGATAAAAAACATCTTACATTTAAAAATCTTCATTGCCCATTAAGTTTTTACTGAAAGCCATTTCGAAGCTACCTGCCGTCAAAACCTAGCCCCGATAGTAGCGGCAGCCCGCTGCTTTGTGTCGGATATGGGAATGCAGCGGCTACAGCGGATAGCGGGACGCACCATGATACGAGAAGAGGATATAGGCTCCTTAAAAGAATTAGTAATTAGGAATTAAAAATTAGGAGGGGAAAGGGGCTGGAGGGGTCATATATTTATTTCTTTTTATATTTGCGCCATATCCACAAAAGGAAGAGATGAAATTTACCGCTATACAAATTTGCCAATTGATTGATGGGGACCTGGAAGGGAATCCGGATATGGAGGTGAACAAGCTGTCTAAAATAGAGGAGGGCGTGGCGGGGTCTTTGTCTTTTTTGGCTAATCCGGCCTATACACAGTATATATATGGCACCAAGGCTTCGATAGTGATAGTGAACAGGTCGTTTGTGGCGGAAGGGCCGATAGCGGCCACCTTGATTCGGGTGGAGGATGCCTACAAGGGGTTTGCGAGACTGCTGGAGATTTATGATAAGGTGTATAGGCAAAAGACCGGCAGGGACAAGGATGTTTACATTTCGGCTTCGGCAAAACTGGGAGCGGAGGTTTATGTGGGTGCGTTTGCCTATATCGGGAACGATTCGGTGATTGGTGATAATGTGAAGATTTATCCGAATGTGTATATCGGCGAGAATGTGACGATAGGAGACAATACGGTTTTGTTTCCTGGCGTAAAGGTTTATCCTGATTGTGTGGTGGGAAACAACTGCACCTTGCATTCGGGTGCTGTCATCGGGTCGGATGGATTTGGGTTTGCTCCTGACAAGAACAGCAACTATCAAAAGGTTCCTCAAATAGGCAATGTGGTCATCAAGGACCGGGTAGAAATAGGATCGAATACCACCATAGATAGGGCAACATTGGGTTCTACCATCATCCATTCGGGTGTGAAACTGGATAATTTGATACAGATAGCCCATAATGTGGAGATAGGTGAGAATACGGTCATAGCCGCCCAAAGCGGAGTGGCAGGCAGCACCAAGATTGGCAAGGAATGCATGATAGGCGGACAAGTGGGCATCGTAGGCCATCTGGTCATTGCCGACAGGGTGAAGATAGCTGCCCAGTCGGGTATCGGACAAAGTATCCTGACAGAGGGAGAAGTGGTTCAGGGATCGCCAGCTTTCGAAGCGCATGATTATAAAAGGACGTATGTGTTGTTCCGAAAACTCCCCGAGATAGAAAAGAGAATACAAGAACTGGAAAAAGAAATAGAGGCGTTAAAGTCTCAAGCATAAATAAGTATGAACGAAAAGCAAAATACCATAAAATCGGCCGTTACCATATCGGGTATCGGCTTGCATAGCGGAGCGTCTGTCAACATGACCTTTAAGCCGGCTCCGGAAAACCACGGAATAAAGTTTCAACGGATAGACCTGCCAGACAAGCCCGTGATAGAGGCTGATGTGGATTTGGTGGTGGATGTTTCGCGTGGAACAACGCTTGGAAAGAATGGTGCCCGTGTAAGTACCATCGAACATGCATTGGCTGCCCTCACAGGTTTGCAGATAGACAATGTGATGATTGAACTGGATGGACCTGAAGTGCCTATCATGGATGGTAGCGCCAAGCAATTTGTGGATGCCCTGCTTGATGTAGGCATTGACGAGCAATTGGCGCCAAGAGAATATTATGAACTGAAGGAAAACGTAACCTACTTCGATACCGAAAAGAAGGTGGAGATGCTGGCAGTGCCTGACGATGTGTATAAAGTTACGGTGATGGTGGACTATAACTCTCCGGTACTTGGCACACAACATGCAAGGCTGAACAACATTGGCGAATTCGCCAGAGAAATAAGCTCTTGCCGTACCTTTTGCTTCTTGCATGAGTTGGAAGCCCTACTGGCAAACAACCTTATCAAAGGTGGCGACCTGAACAATGCCATCGTCATAGTGGACAGAGTGGTATCGGATGGCGAACTGGACCATCTTGCCGAACTTTTCCATAAACCAAAGGTGGAAGTGAAGAAAGAAGGCATTTTGAACAACCTCCAGTTACGCTATCAAAACGAACCTGCTCGACATAAACTTCTGGACATTGTCGGCGATTTGGCCTTGATAGGCACTCCCCTTAGGGCACATATCCTTGCTGCTCGCCCAGGGCATGCCGCCAACATCGAATTTGCCAAAAAGATAAAGAAACTCATCAAGGAAGAGCGCCGAAACCACAAAGCACCCTCCTACACCTCCCACAAAACCATTTTCGACATCAATCACATAGAGAAACTGTTGCCTCACCGTTACCCCATGCTGCTGATAGACAAAATCATCGAGATATCCGACCATCATGTGGTAGGGGTAAAGAACGTAACCCTGAACGAATGGTTTTTCCAAGGCCATTTCCCAGGAAATCCAATCATGCCAGGGGTGATGCAGATAGAAGCCATGGCACAAACCGGCGGCATATTGGCCCTCAACTCGGTTACCAACCCACAAGATTACTGGACCTACTTCCTCAAGATAGAAAACGTCCGTTTCAAGCAAAAAGTCATCCCTGGCGACCAGCTAATCTTCAAATTGGAGCTCGTTTCACCCATCCGACGAGGCATTTGCCACATGCGTGGCGAGGCCTACGTTGGCGACAAGGTCGTTACCGAAGCCGAAATGATGGCACAGATAGTCAAGAAAGAACTATAAGTTCCTTCCCACCCCACATTTATAATCTATAATTCAACATTTATAATTCCTTTTTGGAGCCTATGTGCGGTTCTCGTCCCATGTACGTCCCGCTATCCGCTGTAGCCGCTGCATCCCCATTTCCGACACCAAGCAGCGGGCTGCCGCTACTATCGGGGCTAGTTTTGACGGCAGGCTGCTCGAAACAGCTTTCAGCAGCACAGGAAAAACAGGGCATCTCATCGAAATAAAAAGTGGATTTTAAGCTAAAAAGTTCCGTTCTACCAGTAGCAAGTTTCCCAATGGTAGAAAGACGCTTCCTTTTAGCATTAGGAAACTTCCTAATGGTAGAACGACGCTTCCTTTTAGCATTAGGAAACTTCCTAACGCAGAAACGAAGCCTCCTTTTAGCAATAGGAAACTTCCCAACGCAGGAACGAAGCCTCCTTTTAGCAATAGGAAACTTCCTAATGCAGAAAAGACGTTCCGTTTTACCATTAGGAAACTTGCTACTGGTAGCCGGAAACTTCCTTGTAGCTCCGGCAAACTTACCGACGGTAGAAAGAAGCTTCCTTGTAGCTCCGGCAAACTTACCGACGGTAGAAAGAGGCTTCCTTGTAGCTCCGGTAAACTTACCGATGGTAGAAAGAGGCTTCCTTGTAGCTCCGGTAAACTTACCGACGGTAGAAAGAAGCTTCCTTGTAGCTCCGGTAAACTTACCGACGGTAGAAAGAAGCTTCCTTGTAGCTCCGGTAAACTTACCGATGGTAGAAAGAGGCTTCCTTGTAGCTCCGG
>CAIWCG010000115.1 GCA_903911135.1 uncultured Bacteroidota bacterium | reverse complement strand
CTTTCAGGTTTCTCATCCTGAAAGGTATAGTATAAAATTACAATAGACCTGCAAAAACTTTCAAAATAGTTTCACAATTCTCAAAATAAGCCCCTAAAATTCAACCAAATCCTCCTTTTCCACAGAAATCTCTCCCTATTCCCAAACCCCAATTTGTCAAAATCCCCTTGAAGGACAATGACAGACCTTTACGCATCCCAAAAAAACCTTCAAATCGCATAAACAATGTCCATTAATCTAAAAAAGACTCCATAAAACTCAAAAACAAAACGAAATATTAATAAAACAGGATAATTTTAATGAAGAATGGCATTCCTTGTCAAAAGCTAATAGATTTGGGGAGCTAAGGCAAGAAAATTGAGCATCATAAAATAGGATGCTGTCATTATAGTACCTTATCGGTTATAATGACAGCATCAAAATCATTGACTAAAAGAGTAAAAGGAAACCTGCCACTCTTGCGATGGGAGGTAGAAATGGGGTTTTATTTATATTCCTTAATCTCGAATTCGTAGGATTCCATGATTGGATTGGCGAGGAGCTTGCGGCAGGCCTCATCCACCTTTTGGGTGGCAATTTCCTTGGAATCGGCGTTTATTTCAAGTGTGATATGTTTCCCGATGCGTACATCGTGGATTTCGGGAAGATGAAGATTTTTCATGCTTCCGCTAACGGCTTTTCCTTGTGGGTCCAAGATTGCCTTGAGAGGCATTACATTGATTTCGGCTATATAGTTCATGTGGTTTTTAAATTATTTACGAGCGACAAAATTATATAAAGTACGATAATTAGAGGTATGGCGACATAAAAAAAGATGGAAAACAACAGCACCGAAGCCCCGATGAGGGTGAAACGGAGGGCATTGTCTTTCCAGGTAAAATTCTTGAATTTGAGTGCTATCAATGGCAGTTCGGCAACCAAAAGATATGACATGATGAGGGATAATCCAAGTAAAAAATAGGTGTTTAGGATGATGCCAGAAAGTTTGAAATCATCATGCAGCAATATAAGGGGCAAGGAGACTATAAACAGAGTGCTTGCAGGCGTGGGAACACCTATGAAAGAATCGGATTGACGGGTATCGAGATTGAACATGCCCAGTCTCAAAGCAGAAAACAAAGTGACCAGATAAGGAGCATAAATGAAAATGGTGAGCATCCAATTTCCATCGCCATGGGGATGAGAAAAGATGGATTGTGACATGAGATTTGACAATACTACACCGGGTACCACACCGAAAGTAACCACATCTGCAAGGGAATCAAGCTGTTTGCCCAATTCGGAATGAACCTTGAGCATGCGAGCAGCGAAGCCATCGAAAAAATCGAAAACAGCAGCCAGGAAAACAAAATAGGCAGTATAATCAAGTCTGTTTGCAAAAGCAAAATCGATGGCAATGCATCCGCAAAACAAGTTCATCAGGGTGATAATGTTGGGAATATGCTTTTTCATGATTTATGCCTTGGTTGTTGTAAAAAACGATTTGAATTTTTCCATTCCGAATGGCAAAGTAAACAATAAGATGGGATATACGGGCATTCTGAAACGTGCTGCACCAATTGGACCTGTAATGATGGCCAAATAAAACACAAAGACGAATGCTGCCATGCGTATCTCAAAACTGATTTTCCGATTGAATAAAAAAAGGATGAAACAAATGGTGATGAACAGGTTTACCAAGCATATCAACGGAAGGTAAATGAGCAGCAGGAGAGGAAATTGTTTCAGATATTGTACGGCACCATTGATTCCATCCTGCTGATAATAATAGGCGATGCCGTTCATATTTTCTTTCGGTGGCATAGAGAAAAAACAATATAGGTCGAACCTTCCATGGTCAATGAAAAAATTGAAGATGCCTTTGGTTTCCAGCCAAAAATAGGAACCGATGTTTGCCTTTATGAGCCTCATGTTTTCGCCTTCAATGAATTCGGAATACTCCCTATAGGTTCCTTTGGCATCAGCCTGTTTATAAACATCGGCCAATATACTGTCGGCTTGTGTAGGAGTGTTTTTTTGCAGGAGGGTGAGGTACACATTATAGTTGATCATGTTGGTGCGTTTCACACTCGAATAATGAAAATAACCGGTTTGGTTATAATTATGAATGCAGATTAAAAACACGGCCGTTATCGGAATCAATATCAAAGCAAGATGAGGTACCTTAATCATTCGTTGCTTCAAAAAATAAATCATCATCATCAAGGCCGGAATCCAAAACAAATACCAAACAGGCTTGGTGAGAATGGCTAATGTGAGGAACAATATAAACGCCACCAAATGCTTGGATTGTGGTTTGAGGATAAATAAAGTCAAGAAATAAAAGGATGCCCAGATTAATGCCTGAAAAAGCAATTCTGACATGATCATATTCGTATAAATAAATTGGGTCGGGAAGAAAAGAATAGGGGCGAATAACAGAATCGTCACCTTTGATTCCATGGTAATAATTAATTTATAAGCCGTAAAGAGTATCATGCTGCCAAGCAAACATTGCAAAAAAGTTACAAAATGTTCATCGTCCATTATAGATTTAAAAAACAAGATTACAATACCATACAATGGAGGCCGTTGGCTGACCAAGTCATTATTGAATGTATTCGTCAGGTTTCCTGAATACCAAAAATTTCCATTCTTCATATTGTAGGCTTGATTGAGATATTCAAATGAATCCTTTAAATGAATGGAGCCTAAGTTGAATCCAAATATCCAAAAAATAATATTTAAAACCAGTATAAGCCCAAGGCCCAAAAACAAGGATGATTTATATTTGTTACTTAACAAAATTATTTGTAATTTTGGAACGGCAAAAGTAAGAAGTTAGATTAACAAAGGATAAAATATTTAATGACGATATGAGCATATTAATAAATTCAAAAGCAGATAAGTGGATAAATATGGCGGAAACGAGGCAACATTCATAATAAATTTACGTTTTGATTATCTTAACAGAACACAATTAACAATGACTCTAAATATTAATATAAAATACTTGAGATTTGCATTATTACTTTTGCTACTACCGTTTTATTCCATATCTCAAACACCAAAATATAGCAATGAGTTTCTATCGATTGGAGTTGGCGCCAGGGCATTGGGAATGTCAAATTGCCAGGTGGCCATAACAAATGATGCGACTTCAGGTTTTTGGAATCCAGCAGGTCTGACAGCCATTCAAAGTAATGTTGAAGTGGCAGCGATGCATTCGGAATATTTTGCTGGAATTGGGAAATATGATTATGGATGCATTGCAGCCCCGGTTGACAAAACAAGTGTTATTGCCTTTTCATTGATTCGTTTCGCTGTGGATGATATTCCTGACACTACACTATTGATTGATGCAGACGGTAATGTAAACTATGACAGGATAAGTTCTTTTTCTGCCGCAGATTATGCATTTCTATTTTCATATGCCAGAAAGTCAAAGTATCCAGGTTTGACTTATGGAGGAAATGTAAAAGTCATTTATAGAAATGTTGGTTCTTTTGCCAATGCTTGGGGATTTGGGTTGGATGCGGGCATTCAATATCAACATGGCAATTGGAAGTTTGGTGTAATGGCTAAGGACATTACATCAACATTTAATGCATGGTCATTCAATAATGATGCAGTTCAACGAATTTACAACGCTGATACCGCAAATGCTTTACCAAGCAACTCATTAGAGATTACACTACCCAAATTGTTATTCGGTGCAAGTTACAAGACTGTAATTTATGGAAAGTTCACTGCCATGCCAGAATTGGATTTGGATATGACATTCGATGGGCAAAGGAATGTTTTAATCACCAATGACCCAGTAAGCATTGATCCGCATTTAGGAGTTGAATTCGGGTACAATAATTTCATTTTTTTAAGGGCTGGTGTAGGAAGTATTCAAAGAGTAAAAGATTTTAATGGGATAAATACCATGAACTTTCAGCCTAGCATGGGAATTGGAATCAAGTTGAAGAATTTAACTATAGATTACGCATTGACAAACATCAACGGACTAGGCTCGAACAACAATGCATCAGATGCAGGACTATATTCAAATGTTTTTTCATTAAAATTGGATATCTATAAACATGCAAAATGAAAAAATTAATTGTTGGCATATTATTTTTGTTTGCTGTTCTCAATAGTTACTCACAAAACTATAACGATTGGATAAAGTTCTCAAATAGCAACTATTCCGATCAACAATATTATAAGATACCAGTTACGCAAGAAGGAATTTATAGAATAGATTTTAATACATTGTCAACAGCCATTGGCAGTAATATTGGCAACATCTTTTCCTCTAAATACCAAATTTTCTATAAAGGTATTGAACAACCGATATATGTTTCATCAAGTCCAAATTCAGCAATGTCTTCAAATAATTTCATTGAATTTTATGGGCAAGGAAACGATGGAGATTTGGATTCAAGAATGTACATTGAAGATATTACCTACAACATAAATCCCAATGTTCAGCCAAACCCAAGATATAGTTTATTTACGGATACTGCCATATACTTTCTTACTTGGAGAGCACAATCCGACACAACTACATGTTTAAGATTGCAGCAAAGCACCAGCACCAACTTTTCCAACTACGCACCTATTCCCTATTTTCAAACGGAGGTTTATCAACAATTTATTAATGATTACAATTATGGCAAAGCAGATATCTTTGATGCAACCGACCCTGACTATACCAACGCAGAAGGATTCTGCAGCTACCGTTTCGACAGAGGAAACAGCTTTAATATTTCCTTTAACACTCCGAATTTATATACAAATGGGGTAAATGCATCTTTAACTATAGCAATGGCTGGAAGATCTAATTATAATAATATGTCTCCAAACCAGCATATTAATATTGCATTCAATAATGCCTCTATTTATGATAGTGCATTCGATGGATATCTGTTTAATAGATTGAATTTCCAGATTACCAATAACTTTGCATTCAACAACAGCTTAAGAATATCATCGATAGATTTAGGAAATGTGGATAATCCCCAATCGAATTCTATCTATTATTATTCATTTGTGTATTCTCATAAACTTGACTTTGCTGGTGAGAATATTCCAAATACCTATAAAATGGTCATTCCATATAGTAATGATACGTCTTTTATTAATCTTTCAAATTTCAGTACAAATGGGAATTTCATTTTATACGATCTCACCAATGGAAAGCGGATTAATGTCATCAATACAGGCACTTCCTTAAAAGCACTAATTCCAAACAATCCAATTGCAGGAAATGCATCTACCTGTTATATAACCAATAAAATCCAAAGTGTTCCATTATTAATCCGTGTATCCAACAATGCAAGATTTCTTAACATTCAAAAGATGCAATTAATTGATTCTGCTTTTGTAATCATTACCCATAGCAGTTTAATGAATGAAGCAAATCTTTATAGAGATTATAGAAGAGGGCTTACTAGTCCTGTTTCTCCTCATCCAATGAATTCTGTTGTAATTGACATTGATGAACTTTACAATCAATTTTCATGGGGCATTCAAAAACATCCATTGGCCATTAGAAATTTTGCATCCTATCTTTTAAATAAAAATCTTAACCCAAAATATTTATTCCTAATAGGCAAATCAATCAATGCTCCAGCAATGAGACAATCGATTGATTATTTTGCCAAATCCTTGGTTCCATCTTATGGATATCCAGCTTGTGATAACTTATTAGTATCAAGAATTCCTGCAGGTAATATTTATGATCCAGCAATACCAATTGGGAGGTTAGCGGCGAAGTCGGAAAATGATATTTCTATTTACCTACAAAAGGTTCAATTACATGAAAGCAATACTCCTGATTCTTGGATGAAACAAATATTGCATTTTGGCGGTGGTAGTGGTGTAAATGAACAAAATGATATACATAGTTATTTAGATTCATATAAGAGTATTATTGAAGGTCCATATTATGGTGGAAATGTTACATCCTATTGGAAAACTTCTGCCGCACCTTTACAGATAAACCAATCAGATTCATTGCAAAACCAAATTAATAATGGTGTATCAATTATGACCTTTTTTGGGCACGCATCTGGAGCTACAGCCTTCGACAATTCTACTAATGACCCAAGTGAATATAACAATTCACCTCGCTTTCCCTTAGTAATCGCCAATTCTTGTTATGCTGGTGATTTGCATCAGCCAATAGTTTTAACGAGCGAACAATATGTAATAGATATAAACAAATCAGGCAATGTAGCTGGTGCAATTGCCTTTATTGGATCTGGAACTTTGGAGCTGGCAAATAATCTATTCTTCTATTCAAATAACCTATATGGACAAATAGCCAATTTTAAATATGGAAAAGGAATTGGTGATTGCATAAAAGGGGCTATTGATACTCTTTATCCATTTAGTCAAACAAACCCTACAGTAAAAAATATATGTCTTGAAATGACCTTGCATGGAGATCCATCGGTAGTAATCGGTTCACCAGAATTGCCTGACTTGGTCATTACACCTCAAAACGTATATTTTAACCCTTATCCTGTTACTTCAGAGTTGGACAGTTTTAAGATTAATGTAATCTGTTCCAATTATGGAAGATCAATTACTGATTCATTTTATGTTCAGATAAAAAGAAATTATCCAACTGGAATTAGTTCCGTATATACCAAGAAATTAGATCATTGCTATTATCGCGATACCATTTCCATCACTCTTCCAGTCGATCAATTCAATGGACTAGGTTTAAATACATTCGTCATCACTTTGGACACAGGTAACAGAATTAGAGAGTATAGGGAAGACAACAATACAACAACTGTTCAGCTTTTGATTCAATCTCCTGACATCATGCCTGTCTATCCAATAAATTACGCAATTGTGCCAAACAAGGACAGCCTCGTTTTGAAAGCCTGCACATCCAATCCTTTTGCATCGGTAAGAACCTATAAATTTGAAATAGATACTACCGATTCCTACAATAGTCCAATGTTCAGATCAACAAAAATAACTCAATCAGGTGGTGTTGTAAGTTGGGCAAACCCATATCCATTCCTAAAAGATTCAACAGTATATTATTGGAGGGTAAGCCCAGATGCTTCCGTTGACAGCCTTTTTAATTGGAAGGAATTTTCATTTATTTATATACCTGGCAAAACAGGTTGGTCGCAGGCTCATTTCTTTCAATTTAAGAATGATTACCACCATGATGTTTTGTATAATAAACCCAAACGTGAGTGGGATTTTGTTACCAATATAAGTGCTTTGACTTGTTATAATAATTATCCATCTCAAACAAATCCTACTGGCTTCAATATCAATGGGCAGTTTGTTGAATATGGTGCGTGCGGGGGAACTCCAGGTCTTTATCTTGCGGTTTTCGATTCGCTTACATTAGATGCTTGGACTACAGGCGATCATCATTTGGGCAATGTAAAAAACGATCCATTCTACGGTGGATGCAGGCATAACCGTTCAGAAAATTACTTTGTATATTATTTCGATGTAAATGCTCCTGGTGGTGGCCCTTACATGGATTCATTATATCAGGTCTTGAACAATGACAACATCATTCCAAAGGGAGATTATGTCTTGATTTATAGTGAGTGGAACATTGATTTTTCCAAAGTTAACTTGAATCTTAAAGGTTGGATATTCAATAATTGTGGCCATCACATCAATCTGCTTCAAAATTATCAACCTTACATTTTCTTTACTCAAAAGGGGCATTGCGACAGCACCAAAGAAGCTTATGGACCTGTCAACGATTCCGTTACCGTTACCACATTGAACGCCACAATGTATGGCAAGTGGGTGGATGGCACCATCAACTCTACCATCATTGGTCCAGCTTCTAAATGGACATCCTTGCATTGGAAACAACATTCAGTAGAACCTTCAGGCATCTCGAAAGACTCTGTTTTCTTAAGATTATTAGGTATAAGGGCTTCAGGACAAATTGATACTTTAGACAATCATATTATGCCTTCCACTGCCGATTCGGTCTTGACTGGCATCAGCGCAGCCACCTATCCTTATCTGCAATTGCAGGCATTCGAACAGGACAAGGTTCTTCGATCTCCTCCGCAGATGAACAGGTGGCAGATATATTACGATGGCGTTCCTGATATAGCGCTCAATCCGTCAAAGGGATACACCTTCTACAAGAATCCTTTGGATGGTGGTGAAACGCTTAAGTTTTCTACTGTCGTAGAGAATATCAGCAATTACGATATGCCTGATACCACCCATATCAACTTTTATGTTTTCGATCAGAACAGGATAAAAAACTATCTGCCAAGCCAACCGATAAAGAAATTGAAAATAGGAGATACCACCATGGCAAAAGTGAGCTATGACAGCACACAGAAGTTTGCAGGAATAAATAGTTTTTGGGTGGAGGCCAATCCAGGAAATTCGCCACTCGAGCAATATCATTTCAACAACTATGGCGAGATTGATTTCAAGGTGAACAAAGATATAACCAATCCTATTCTTGATGTTACATTCGATGGGGTGCACATCTTGAACAACGACATCATTTCAGCAAAACCATACATCATCATCAAACTGAAAGATGAAAATAAATTCCTTGCCTTAAATGACACCAACCTTTTCAGGGTCATCCTAACCAATCCGAATGGACAGACTTCCACACTACACTTCGAATCTAATTCTCCGGTGCCAAACGACCGATCGAAAATGGGCTGGACACCTGCCAAAATGCCTGACAACAGTTTCAAGATCATCTATACTCCCATCTTTGCACAAGATGGAATTTATACCCTCAATGTTCAGGCGATAGATAAATCGCATAACTACAGCGGCAAGATGGATTACTCGATAAATTTCGAAATAATCAATCACGAATCCATCTCGGAAGTGTTGAATTACCCCAATCCTTTCACCACCTCCACACATTTTGTCTTTACCCTTACCGGCTCCGAATTGCCAACCTATTTCAAGGTTCAGATAATGACGATTACAGGGCATGTGGTGCGTGAAATCATGCTCGATGAATTGGGTCCCATACATATCGGAAGGAATATCACTCAATATGCCTGGAATGGAACCGACCAATATGGCGACAGACTGGCAAATGGGGTATATTTTTACCGCATCGTCACCAGACTGCATGGCGACATGATAGATAAATTGGCCTCCGGCGCCGACAATTACATCAGTCATGGTTTCGGAAAGATATATTTGATGAGATAAATCCTAAAATTCATTTTTTTTCTTGGGGGCGCCCCCTTTCAGCAGCCGAGGAAAAAAGGCTGCTGAAAGGGGTCGGGGTGTTCCGTGGGTTCGCTGCGCTCCGTTTTTGCCGCCACTTACAAACGCAAGGTAAAGGCGGCAAAGAACCGTCTTCGGCACCCTTACACTGCCCCGCCTGG
>CAIWCG010000114.1 GCA_903911135.1 uncultured Bacteroidota bacterium | reverse complement strand
TTCGGCGCCACTCCACTCCCTCGCCCAATGGCCTCTTCAAAATCCAACAAACAAATCACTTTCAGAAAGCGAACATTTCCTCACAGGTCTTTTCCTCAAAGATATGGTAGATGTCAAACCAGTCAGGAGTTAGATTCAAATATACTATTTCTCATCAACAAAAAGCAAAATGGGTGAAGAAAATGGGGTTTTTACTCCGAATCGAGATGCCTGAACTCCGAATTATGAAGCTTGAACTCCGAATCCAAGAGCCTGAACTCCGAATTCAGGAACCTGAACTCCGAATTCAGGAACCTGAACTCCGAATTCAGGAACCTGAACTCCGAATCGGGAAGCCTGAACTCCGAATCCGGAGACCTGAACTCCGAATCCGGAGTCCTGAACTCCGAATCCAGGAACCTGAACTCCGAATCGGAAAGCCTAAACTCCGAATCCGGAGACCCGAAGTCCGAATCCAGGAGCCTGAACTCCGACTAAAATGACCGGAATTCCGAATATTTACTACAAAAAAGCTTATTCGAAGCTACCTGCCGTCAGAGCATAGCCCCGATAGTAGCGGCAGCCCGCTGCTTGGTGTCGGGTTTGGGAAGGCAGCGGCTACAGCGGATAGCGGGACGTAGATGGGACGAGAAGAGGGCATAGGCTCCAAATGAGAATTATAAATGATGAATTATATATTATAAATTAGGGAGGAAGTCAAACTCTCGAACCGGATCAGATGATGAACAGTTCGGAGGTGATGTCGTCGGCCAATAGTTTGCCTTGGTTGGTGAGATAGAGATGGTCGTCGGCCAAAAACATTAGCCCTCGGCCGATGAATTCGGTTATTTGATTCAGCAAATAATTGCTGCATGCCAGCCCGAATTCGTCTTGAATTTTAGCTAAATCCACTCCCCATTTCGTCCTCAAGGCAGTCATGATGTATTCATTGAACTGTTGATTTGCGCTCAATGTTTCCAGCTCGAAGGGAATGGTTCCTGTAGCCAGTGATTGGATATATTTGGCGTTGTTGGAGACATTCCATTGGCGTGAAATGCCGTTGTAGGAATGTGCCGATGGCCCTACTCCAAGGTATTTTTCCTTCATCCAATAGGCTGTATTGTGGCGCGAATAGCGGTTTTGTTTGCAAAAATTGGATATCTCATATTGCTCATAGCCCTTGTCGTTCATTGCGTGGAGCATCATCTCGAAATGTTCTGAACTCCGCTGTTCATCCACGTTTGCCACTTTTCCCTTGCGGATGAAATTGGCCAAGGCGGTCTTTTGTTCCACCGTCAAACAATAGCAAGACAGATGCGGAATATCCATATTAAAAGCCATTTCAAGGTTCCTAGACCAATGGAGGTTGGATAAAGTTGGAGTGCCATAAATCAGGTCGATGGTCAAGTTTTCAAACCCGAAGTCCTGTGCTTTCTTGATGCAGTCGATAGCCATATTCGCATCATGAACCCGATTCATGAATTTAAGGTCTTCATCAAAAAATGACTGCACCCCTATGCTCAATCGGTTGATTCCTAAGGCTTTGAAATCATTCAGCTTGATGGCGTTGATGTCATCGGGATTGGCTTCCAAAGTAATTTCTGCATTCGATGAGACCTTGAAAACGGCATGAATAGTTTCAAAGATGGTGACAAGATTTTCTTTGCTCAACAAAGAGGGAGTTCCTCCCCCAAAATATATGGTATGTAGTGGTTCTCCATTTAAATAATCCCTTTGGATTTTTATCTCCTCAATAAGCGCATGGACAAAGTCATCTTTCATTTTATGGGATGTGGAAAAATGAAAATCGCAGTAATGGCAAGCTTGTTTGCAAAACGGAATGTGGAGGTAAATTCCAGCCATATCAGGATAGGATTTTATAGGTTATTCAGCCTCTTCATCTATCTTCAAAAGAACTTCCTCTACACGGTTGTTTTCTACCTTGATGATTTTAAAGACAAAAGGAGGAACGATGATGATTTCGTTTATTTCAGGGATGCTTTCATGCATATGAACAATGAATCCGGCAAGGGTTTCGTATTCCTCTTCAGCAGGTATCTTGAAATTGTATTTCGAATTCAAATAATCCACTTCAAGCCTGCCGGAAAACAGGAATTCATTTTCAGTAATCTTCTTTTCTACGGTTTCGTCAGTGTCGTGTTCATCTTCTATCTCCCCAAAAATTTCTTCCATTACATCCTCAATGGTTATCATTCCAGACGTGCCACCATATTCATCCACTACCACAGCAATGCTCTTATGCTGTTTGGTAAAAATGGTAAGCAACTGATTGGCCGGCATGGTTTCAGGAACGAAGGTAATCGGAAGAAGTATGGATTGGATATCTTTTGGATGTTTGAACATTTCAAAGGAATGGATATATCCTGTGATGTCATCTATTGAGTTCCTGAAAATCAGGATTTTTGAAAGGCCGGTTTCAATGAATTTGTTTTTTAGAACTTCTATAGGTTCATCTATGTCAAGAGCAATTACATCAGGACGGGGTATCATGCATTCACGCACCTTAACCTTGGTAAAATCCAATGCGTTCTGGAACATTTGAATCTCACTGTTAATTTCTGATTCCTTATTTGGATTGGAGGATATGTCTCGAATATAATGGTCCAAATCCACTTTGCCAAAGGCGGGTTTTGATTCGGTATAATTAACCTTGAAAAGTTTGATAAGGATGAAGTCGGAAATAAGAATAATGATGAAAACGATGGGGTATAAAATATAATAAATCAACAGTACGGGTACTGCCAGAATATTCAAAATCCCGTTTGGACTTAACCTGAAAATTGCCTTTGGAAGATACTCTGCTGCCAATAGGATCAGTAGTGTTGAAATTGTTGTTTGGATAATTAATATCCAAATTTCTCCTGCCATGCTGATTGGCAGGATTGCTTTTATGGGAGGTCCTAAAAGCTCCGCCATCATCAAACCATAGATGACCAATGCAATATTATTCCCTACCAGCATGGTAGCTATATATTTCGAAGGCGCTTTGGTGAATTTCGATATGATTCTTGCAGCAAGTTTACCTTGTTTGTTATCCAATTCTATCTTGAGTTTATTGGCAGATAAAAATGCAATTTCCATCCCCGAAAAAAAGGCCGAAAACAGTATGGAAACAAGTATTATTGGAATCATGTTATAGGATATCCTTATTCAGATTATGCTTCTCGGTACGCAATCTTTGCTTATGCCTTAGCCAATACACCAATAAGGAAATGATCGTAATTCCAAACAAGAGGATAGCATCCATTGGTCCAACCACAATGGCTTGATAAATGCCATAAAAAAATGATATGGTAGCTACCGACAACCAAAATATTTCCAATATCTTAAGCATGATTATTTATTTTTATTTAGACTTATAGTCCCCTTAATGTCAAATATCTTATACTTGGTAAACAACTGATTGGATTCAAATCCATTACCATAAATAATCTCGTCAGCTGTTGTTATTTTCACAAATTCGGGCGAAGAAATCATTTGTTTGTTTTCATCCCAAATCAAATGCTCCGTGTTGAGTTGTTCCCCTTTTTGATTCACCACTACCACATTTGATTTAGCCTCCATGATATCTTTTTTCTCGTATTTTATCGCATAATTCGCAGTTAGATGGGAAATCACTTTCATGCTATCATCAAAAAACTCAACGTTAATTCCTTCTGGCATCTCCAAATATGGTTCTTCTGTTATAAAATGATTCATTTTTTGAGCTTTCACTTTCACTTTCACCTTTGCCGAGTCGCTATAATAAATGGTAATTTTCTTTGCCGATTCCGAAGGAGTATCTGTTTTGGTCGTCACCATTTTCACTTTTTCTATATCATTTTCACATGATATGATGGATATCAAAACAAGAAACATAATTAATTTTTGGATGTTTTTCAGTCGCATAATTCCTTTTTCAAGCGCAAAGATACTGTTTGCAATGAAAATAACCGATAACTAATATTTTGAAAGGGTGCATTAACTCTTAAACAGCATATTAAGCACATACATCTTGCACCCTAAGTTCTTAAATGCAATCCAATCCAATACGACCTCAAATAGAATGGTCATATCGCACAGGCATATTCAACGTTTCATGATGTTTAATCCTATATTAAAATGAAAAACTACTTTTGCAATCATTAAAACCAATAACTAATGAATATTTCATTCAATAAACCCTATCTCACTGGAAAGGAAACTGAATATATCAGACAAGCGGTGGAATCATCGAAAATATCCGGTGATGGAATGTTTACAAAAAAATGCCATCAGTTTCTGGAGAGCAGATACCACTTCAAGAAGGTATTGTTAACCACCTCTTGTACGGATGCGCTTGAAATGGCTGCCATACTGCTCGATATCAAGGAAGGAGATGAGGTTATCGCCCCATCATACAGCTTCGTTTCTACCGTTAATGCATTTGTTTTAAGAGGTGCCAAGATAGTTTTTGCAGATAGCGAAGATGCTACTCCGAATATGGACACTGATCAAATCGAATCGCTTATTACCAATAGAACAAAAGCTATTGTTCCCATACATTATGCTGGCATTGCTTGTGAGATGGATAAGATTATGGACATTGCCATTAATCATAATTTGCATGTGGTTGAGGATGCTGCCCAAGCCATTGATTCTTATTACAATAATCGTCCATTAGGAAGTATCGGTCATTTATCCGCCTTCTCTTTTCATGAAACAAAAAATGTCATCTCCGGAGAAGGGGGCTCGTTGGTCATCAACGATGATAAATATATCAAACGGGCAGAGATAATCAGAGAAAAGGGCACCAACCGATCTGCATTTTTCAGAGGAGAAGTGGATAAATACAATTGGGTGGATATCGGTTCATCCTTTCTGCCTTCCGACATCATTGCTGCCTTTCTTTATGCTCAATTGGAAAACCTAGACAAGATACAATTGAAGCGCAAAGCCATTTGGAAAAGTTATTATGAACAACTTAAACCGCTCTCTGACTTGGGGCATTTCCGACTGCCATTCATCCCGGATTATGCTACAAACAATGCCCATATCTTTTACATCGTATGCAATGATGCCAAGGATAGAAAGGGTTTGATAGAGCATCTTAAAGGAAATGGAATAAGTGCTGTTTTCCACTATCTGTCATTGCATTCCAGCCCATATTACAAAGACAAGCATGATGGACGCAACTTGCCAAATGCCGACCATTATTCCGATTGCCTTATTCGACTCCCGATGTTTTTTGAGTTGAGTGAAGTCGAGGTGCAATATGTCGTTGATAAGATTAAGGCGTATTTTATCTGATTGAATCATCGAAGGGATGAACACTATTGATTCATTCATTCAAAACAATCCTTATATTTCTATTTTTGCGGCTCTATTAAGCTATAATATATGATCATGAAGAATTTTATTGAAGAACTCAAATGGCGTGGCATGTTGCAGGATATCATGCCTGGCACCGAAGAACTGTTGAACAAGGAAATGGTGCTTGGCTATATAGGCTTTGATCCTACCTCCGATTCGCTTGGTATCGGAAACATGGTTCCGGTGATGATGCTTTTGCATTTCCAGCGATGTGGACACAAGCCCATTGCATTGGTGGGTGGCGCTACAGGAATGGTGGGTGATCCATCTGGCAAGTCGGCTGAAAGGAATCTCTTGGACGAAAAGACCTTGAACCATAATGTGGATTGCCAGAGAAAACAACTGGAGAAGTTCCTCGATTTCAACTGTGGCGACAATGCTGCCGAGATAGTGAACAACTACGACTGGTTCAAGAATTATGGCTTCCTCGATTTCATCCGCGAGGTAGGCAAGCACATCACCATCAACTATATGCTGGCCAAGGATTCCGTGAAGAACAGACTCGAAAACGGCATGAGCTTTACCGAATTCAGCTACCAACTGGTGCAGGGATATGATTTTTATTACCTCTGGAAACATCGCAACATAAAGCTCCAGATGGGCGGTTCCGACCAATGGGGAAACATCGTTACAGGCACCGAACTGATTCGCCGAATGGATGGTGGTGAAGCCTTTGCCATGACCACTCCCCTGATAAAAAAGGCAGACGGTTCCAAGTTCGGGAAGACCGAAGCAGGGAACATCTGGCTCGACCCAAAGAAGACCTCTCCCTACAAATTCTACCAGTTCTGGCTCAATGCCTCCGATGAGGATGCCTCCACCTACATCCGCATCTTCACGGTGCTCACCAAGGAAGAGATTGAAGCCCTCGAAACCCAGCACAAGGAAGCTCCACATCTCCGGTTGTTACAGAAGGCCTTGGCCAAGGATGTCACCATTCGTGTGCACTCCGAGGAGGACTACAACACGGCAGTTTCCGCTTCCGAAATACTCTTCGGAAGTGGCACCGCCGACATGCTCCAATCCCTCTCAGCCGATGCCTTGATGGATATTTTCGATGGCGTTCCACAATTCAACATCGACAAGAAGGAACTCACCCCTGGCATCGCCATCATTGATTTCCTCGCCGACAAAACCGCCATATTTCCATCCAAGGGTGAAGCCCGCAAGATGGTGCAGGCTGGCGGTGTGGCGATAAACAAGACCAAGGCCGAAAGCATCGAAAGGATGATTTCCACCGACGATCTGCTCAAGGAAACCTACATCCTCGTGCAAAAAGGCAAGAAGAACTATTTCCTCGTCATCTGCCGATAGCAGCCTGACGAAGGAAATTATAAATTATGAATTATACATTATAAATTAAAGCACTCCTAATTTATAATTCATAATTAAGCATTTATAATTCCAATATGGAGCCTACGGTTTCTTCTCGTATCATGGTGCGTCCCGCTATCCGCTGTAGCCGCTGCATCCCCAAACCCGACACAAAGCAGCGGGCTGCCGCTACTATCGGGGCTATGCTTCCACGGCAGGTTGCTTCGAAACATCTTCACCCCATAAAAGTCTCCACACAGC
>CAIWCG010000113.1 GCA_903911135.1 uncultured Bacteroidota bacterium | reverse complement strand
CTCGTCCCATCTGCGTCCCGCTATCCGCTGTAGCCGCTGCATCCCCATTGCCGATACCAAGCAGCGGGCTGCCGCTACTATCGGGGCTATGCTTTGACGACAGCAGTTTCGAAACAGCTTTTTGCCTAATAATTTTCTCTGAATTGTTGATTACTTTTTAACTTATTTTAAAATATTTTAACAAAAAATTTGGTGGATTGAAAAGTTCTTTGTAGTTTTGGAGCATCGAAAAAACAACATGTATCTTATAAATCCTTTTTTTAACCTTACTTTTTCTAACAAGAATTTCTTGAGTAATGCTTGTGTTTTAGATATAAATAGTGTAATTGAGCACGTCTGCTCAACACACACACACACACACACACACACACACACTAACAAATTCGCTCAACTTTCCAAATTTTCAGGCACGATGAAAACGCTGCCCGAAAATTTATTTTTAGTTCTTTTTTGCTCCTCACTAGCTGAAAATGCTCCTTTTAAGCTTAAAGTCAATCTAAAAGCATCTCGTTCGAGCCTCTGCGCATGTGCGCAGAGCCATAAATCATATCATTCGAGCCTCTGCTCACATGCGCAGAGCGACAACTCATATCGTTCGAGCCTCTGCTCATATGCGCAGAGCGACAAATCATATCATTCGAGCCCTTGCGCATATGCGCAGAGCGATAAATCATATCGTTCGAGCCTCTGCTCACATGAGCAGAGCGACAAATCATATCGTTCGAGCCCTTGCTCACATGCGCTGAGCCTCTGCACACATCAGATGGGCAAAAGAAAAGATGAGCTTTTGCCAAAAATGGAAATGTTGGTAGCCTGTTCATCAGGTATAGGAAATCTCATAAAACACTCCTTATATATATAGCATAAAAATTCTTAAAAAAAATAAATAACAATAAATGAACAAATTAATTAAAAACACAACAGCAATGTATTTCATCTTGGCATCGGTGGTGGTAAAAAACCTGACGGTACTGTTTAAGGTGACCGGATTGAACTACACGGCAAAAAGGTTGAAGGCCAATACAATGGCAACCAATCTGGACGCCCAAACTGGTACTTTCGGAGTGATGAGCCCCACCACCACCATAGTGAAAGGGTATGTAACGGCAGGAAACCTGATTGCTTCGCAGCGGGCAGATGCCATATTATTGGTGGCTTCGCTTACCAAACAGGAAAAGGATAATGCAGCTTTGATAGTAAAAACCATTCGCGACAACTGGTTGGGAACCATTAAAACAAAGGCTGCTGGCAGCATTCCCTTGATAAATGGTGTGGGGGCGGATGTAAAAGGGCAGGGTACACCACCTGATAAAACGAGGTTTGGCAAGACTTGGCCAGAACCGATTGCGGTGGACCAGAATGTACCCATGCATCTGGAACTGGAGCTTATCGGCAACGATGTATTGTCGAAAGGAAAGCCTTATGGAGCGGTTTCCATAGGCTGCTACCGCCAGATAGGCGGTGCTGCGCCTTTGCGAAACAACCATCCATCTGCCGAAATGATTCCTGGATTCTCAAAGATGAACTACAAGGATACATTTATCACAGGGCAAGAGGGAAAAGTGGCCTATTACATCTTCTTTTGGTTGGACAAGGACGGCAAGAAGGGCCCCGAAAGCCCAGTGTTTCCTTATACAATCACCTCTTAAGAGAGAATTATAAAAGATGAATTATAGATTATGAATTAAAAGAGAGTGAAAACAGAGAATGGGAAAATTATGAGTTAAAAGTTTAGAACAAAAAATATTAAACCATGACAAATGGTGTAAAAAAGGAGATAAAAAGGAAATGCCATGAGGTGGTGTTTCCTTTTTTTGTTTCCATCAATCATAAAAGGGAATTTTGCCGAACACCCTAATACAAAGTAGGCACAAACAAAATATTAATCGTCATGAGAAATTTAAACACAAAACACAAAAACAGGGAACCGAAAATTGGTTCAAGCAAACAAAAAAGTTTCATCAGTAAAAACTTATTTCTTATTTTTGCGATACTTATGTTATTGCAAAAACCATTGTCCGCACAGGAGGCCGTCTTTACTAATTGGGTAAATCATTTTGCTCATAACGATTCCATTATGCCGAACCCCATGACATCTGACCCACAACGCAATGTATATGTGGCCGGATATGAGAATAACGGTTCTTCTCATGGCCCTGATATCGTTATTGTAAAATATACAGAATTTGGTGACACCGTTTGGACAAATCGATATTCGGGATATGGCAACAATAGGGATCAGGCAACGGCAATAGCTTACGATAGCATAAACAAATGTGTATATGTTGCCGGATTTTCATATTATTCACCTACAAATGATTATGATGCCATCCTGATTAAATATAATCAATACGGCGACGAACAATGGGTTCGAAACTATAACGGTACTGCAAGTTTTTATGATGCCGCTTCGGCAATATGCATTGCAAACAATTATGTATATATAACCGGTGCCAGTTTTGGAGGTTTGGGAACGTTGGTGGATTATTTTACAATTAAATATAAGTTTGATGGAACGCAGGTCTGGGTATCCCGATATGATAATAATGGAAACAATGAAATAGCCTATGCCATAACCGTCGGTTCCAACGATTCCGTTTTTGTAACTGGAGGCAGTCAAAGCAGCAGTAATAATTGGGATTATGCAACAGTGGTTTACGATAGCACCGGCACACAGGCTTATGTAACCCGGGTTTCAGGTGCAGGTTACGGTTTGGACAGGGCAACGGCCATCGCTTCCGATAAGAAGGGTTATGTCTATTTTACAGGTGCTTATATGGATGTTTCCGGTAATTATGATTTCAAAACCATCAAGATGAATTCAGCCGGAACCATCATCTATAACAAGGTATATAATTTTGAGAATCTGGATGATATTGCCAATGCCATTGCGGTGGATACTATGGGCAATGCCTATGTGGTGGGGCAGAGCAAGTCTTTGCTGAATGACAATGATATAGTCATCATAAAATACGACAGCGTTGGAAATCAGGCCTGGATAAAGCGATTTGATGGCGATGCGCATGGTTCTGATATAGGCCATAATATTTTTTGGGATATCTTTAATAATAACGTTTATATCACAGGTGAAACATATAATGGCAGCAATCAGGATTACATTACCATTGCATATAATCATAACGGGCAGGAATTATGGCATCAGTTTTATGATGAAGGTGGGGATGACATTGCTTCTGATATCACTGCCGACGATAAGGAAGTTTATGTAACAGGCTCTTGTCAGAACGGAGGAGATGTAAGGTATGTAACCATTGATTATGTATTTACCGATTATATTGTTCCACCCGATACGGAAGCTGTTTCGGGCACTACGGCCTTCTTCCCGAACAGTGGCCAAATCATGCGAACCGACAGCACTGCGGCATCAGAGGTAATATACTATACCTTACATAATTATCCTGCAAATTATTTTTTAGAGGATACCATCAGTTATGTGTTCAGCTCAAAGGTTGATACCACCTACCATACCGATACCCTGCAACGGATAGACATGAGTTTTTATATGCCCGACCGAGGCAGTGATTCCAAACCAATCGGAACTGACAAATTAAGCAGTGGCTATCTGAATTATTACCTGCCGCAATGTCCCGATGGAATAACGGAAGTGTATGGATATGAAAAGGTACTGTATCCTGAAATCTATCCTCATATTGATGCCTTGTTTACCGGAAATGGTGATGGTTTGAAGTATTATATCATTGCCAAACCAGGAGCCGATACTTCTCAAATTGAATTACAATTTGATGGAGCCGATTCGGTAAATATCATTGGCGACAGCACCCTCGAAATCGTCAGCCATTGGGGAACCATCTATCACGAACGCCCCGAAGTCTATCAGGTAGATGCCTATGGAAACCGTGTTTCTCTATCTTGGGCTGCTAATTATTATTCTCCGAGTGCTGGACATGTGAGATTTCATTTAAATACTTATGATATTAGCAAACCATTGGTTGTGCAGGTGAATCGAAGACATTTAAATCCAAGCAATTCTACAAATGGAAATTTATGGTGGAGTACCATGTATGGTAGTATTGCTGATGATTATGGTTTAGATGTTGCCGTTGATCCTTTAGAAAATAGTTACGAAGTAGGAAGAACATATTCTTCGCATTTCCCTGTTTCAACAGGTGCATTTCAATATACATTTTCTGGTACGGTTGATGGTTTTGTTATATGCTTTGATTATATCGCAAATAGGAAATGGGCTACCTTTATTGGAAGTAATGACATCAGTGCAGTTCAAGGTGTAAACTATAATACTGTAGTCTCACAGGATAATTTATATATTACAGGATATACAAAAGGAACAAATTTTCCTTTTCGACCGGCAACAGATCCCGCTAATGGTAGTTATTACAAGAATACAAATTCAGGTGGCAAAGATGCATTTATTGGTAGAATAAGACCAAGCAACGGATTTGCTACATGGCTTTGCTTTATTGGTGGGGAAGGGGATGATGAAGGCAGAAGTATAACATCAGATAATGCTGGAAATGTATATATTGCTGGAAATACGAAAAGTTCAAATACGCAATCTATTTGTCAAGGAACATCAGGTAATTATTTTCCAATGTGTAACCCAGGTAGCAATGCGTATTTTAAAAATTCAAATTCAGGAGGTAGTGATATTTTTATTTTTAAAGTTGATGCTAGCAATAATTTAAAATGGAGTACATTTTTCGGTAGCAATTTAGATGATTTAGTTTATGAAATAAATATTGTTAATAATGAAAGTACATATTCTGTTTTTATTTGCGGAAAAACAAAGAAGACTGGGTCTGGAATGATGGCAAATAATCATACACCTCCTGCAAATGATTTTCCACTTTGGTATACTGGTAGTCAATTTGGTCAAACTGCAAGTAATACAAACAACAGTAATGCTTTTATATCAGAATTTTCCTTAAATGGGGTATTGGAATGGTCCACAAATTTTAATAATGTAAATAACTTTCAAACTGTAACATCTACTAATAATTATGTTTATCTTGTTGGAATAACCGGTGCATCAGGTACAACTTCATCCAATTGTCTTCCTATAAATACTCCCTTTACCTACACAGTTCCTGTTTGTGATTTCAGCAACTACCATTATTCCACAACCGATGGAGGAAATTTATATATTGTAAAATTCGACCCAAGTAGAGCATTGCAATGGTCAACTTTATATCCAGGATTATCTGATATTGATGCATCATTTATTGGTGCGATTTTAGAAGGTTCTGGTGAACCTGTATTTTATCCGAAATATATAGATGCAACGACAGATGGTTATGATAATTTGTATATTGTTTGTGCAACGGATGGCGGATTTAGTACACAAACTTCCACTCCAGCAGGTATGTATATGCAGGAACCGCTTTATAATTCATTATATAATGAATTTGGGGGCACTTCGACTCTTGGTGTATTGCCAGATGCAGCATTATTATCATTTGATATAAATGATAATTTAGTATGGGCAACTCTATTTGGCGTAACAGCAGATAATGGATCAACTTCGTTTATGTATCCAATGTATTGTGATTTTGGAACAGCAATTGCAACATACCAAAATAAAGATTTATATATTGTTGGTTATTCAGGAGGAAGTAATTGGGATGGTTCAAGTACTGTTCCCCATTTTCCTTTTGCAGATCCCCATTATGGCGCTTATTACTATTATGGACAAAATAGTAATGAGTTGCATGGCAACTATGATGCTTTTATTGCTCGCTTTGGATTAGATATAATAGGTGTTGGAATTAAGGAAATAACCTATAAAAAGCGAAGCGATTTATTTATTTATCCAAATCCTACGCAAGATATTTTACAAGTTGCAATTGACCAGAGTTTAAAAGGAAATACTATAGTGGAAGTAATAAATGTAAAAGGACAAGTTGAAATTTCACAAAGGTTTAATGATTTGCGAGATATTTTCAGTCTTGATATTTCTACTTTACCAGACGGTAATTATATTTTAAGAATTAACAATCAAAACAAGAAAATAGGGACGGCTAAATTTATAAAAATATAAGCCATGATTAAGAAAATTTTTATTACGGTAATTATTTGCTTGTTCTATTTCCTTGAAAATTCTTTTTGTCAAACTCCAATTCAATGGCAAAAGTGTTACGGAGGTTCTTCAGCTGAATCGCTGAATTCAATAATAATAACTACAGATAGCGGATTTATTGCTGCTGGATTTTCGTATTCAAATGATGGTGATGTTTCAGGGCATCATGGAGGTTATGATACTATGGATGCTTGGGTAGTTAAAGTTGATAAATTGGGTGCAATTCAATGGCAAAAATCTTATGGAGGTACTAATGATGATCAAGCAAATTGTATTATACAAACAAATGATGGAGGATATATTTTTGCAGGAACTACCTATTCGAATGATGGAGATGTTTTATTAAATCATGGTCTTGCCGATTATTGGGTTGTAAAAATAGATATTGTGGGCACTATTCAATGGGAAAAATCTTATGGAAGTACGGGGTCTGAAATTGTAACAACAATTATTCAAACAAATGATGGAGGGTATATTGTTTCAGGTTCTTCGGGTGGTACAAATGATGGAGATGTAACAGGAAATCATGGTGATTGGGATTATTGGATTATTAAGATTGATTCCGTGGGACATTTACTATGGGAAAAATCATACGGGAGTGATTCTGCAGATAATGAAACTTCGATTATTCAAACATTAGACGGAGGATACATTATGTCGGGTATGACAATGGCAAATAACGGAGATGTATCAGGCTTTCATGGTGGTTTTGATTATTGGGTAGTTAAAATTGATAATACAGGTTCCATACAATGGCAAAAGTGCTATGGAGGAATAGGTGTTGATCAAGCATATAAAATTATTCAAACAAGTGATAGTGGATATGCCATTGCTGGGGTTTCAAATGCCAATAGTGATGATGTTACTGGAAATCATGGATACTATGATTATTGGATTGTAAAAACAGATAATTCCGGTACTATACAGTGGGAACAAAGTTATGGTGGATTTGCTCGTGAATATGCTTCATCGATTATTCAAACAAGTGATCATGGTTATGCAATAATAGGAAGTAGTTATGCAAATGGAGGTGAGGTAACAGGAAATCATGGTGGAAATGATGACATTTGGTTTGTAAAAATAGATAGCTTTGGTGGTATCCAATGGGAAAACTGTTTTGGTGGAAGTGGTTCAGATATAGGTGTTGATTTAATCCAAACAATTGATAATGGATATTTAATTGCGGGTAATACTACTTCAAATGATGGAGATGTTACAGGTTGGTATGGAGTTTATGATTTTTGGGTTCTGAAATTAAGTCCAGATGTAGGTATTGAGAATATTAATAATCCAAATTCAATTATCAATGTTTATCCTAATCCTTCAGACAATAATATTACCTTATCATTAGAACTTCCATTGCATGAATATAACCAACAGATAAGCATTAAAGTTTATGATGTTTTTGGTAGGGTAATCATAGATAATAGTATTAAAGTTATTGACAAACTTCAGACAGATTTATATATTAATAATCTGGCTAATGGTGCTTATACCATTCAAGTGATAACGAAAGAGAAAACTTATAATAAAATCTTTATCAAAAACTAATGAAAAAGGTTATTGTAATTATCATTATAATTTTGGGCGCAAACTGCGTTTG
>CAIWCG010000112.1 GCA_903911135.1 uncultured Bacteroidota bacterium | reverse complement strand
ATGCGAATCTTGAAAAACAAGGACTTGCCTTAGTAAACGAAAAGGCAACCAACGAAAAGTGGAACGAAAAATACACGAAAGCGAAAATCATTTCTAAGGATTGGGAAGTGGTAAAAAATCAAGTAACCGGTGCAGTGCTTCATCGCAAGATATATATGAGTCTCTATGGTGTTTGGCCCAATGGAAAGTGCAAAGCTGTGGAATTTGGTTTTCTTCAGGATTTTGATGGAGTCAAATTTTCAAGCAAGTTGCAATATAATTCCATTGGCGACATGACCCAAGTGGAATGTGAGTAAACACCAGCTGGTCGGGATGTTACTAATCCCTTGTTATCAAAAGTTTATTTGATGTTTTGCTCTCGTCCGGATTTGCAATCCGGTCCTTGGAGTTTAGGATTTTTAATCCCTTCATAAACCAAAGAAGCGGCACATAGTGTGCCGCTTCTTTGGTTTAATGAATTTCGAGGCAACCTGCCGTCAAATCCTAGCCCCGATAGTAGCGGCAGCCCGCTGCCTTGTATCGGCAATGGGGATGCAGCGGCTACAGCGGATAGCGGGACTGGCCATGATACGAGAAGCTGCCATAGGCTTCAAAAAAGAATGGAAGTGGATAAAACAATTTCTATTTTTATATCTTTGCGGCCTCAAAAAATAAACTAACAGTAAAAATAATGGAACATCAGAAATTTATCGTGCCTCATGCTGCTACGATCACGAAGGCGGATCGTCAGCGATTGAATGAAAACAAATCGGCCATTTTATGGTACACCGGACTGTCGGGTTCGGGGAAATCTACGCTTGCGAACAAGGTGGAGGAGAAGCTTTTTGAAATGGGTTTGCATACTTATGTTTTGGATGGGGACAATATCCGTATGGGGCTGAACAAGGGACTTGGATTTACGGCGGAGGACCGCACAGAGAACATAAGAAGGATAGGGGAGGTGGCGAAACTTTTTGTGGATGCGGGGGTGTTGGTTTCGACGGCTTTCATTTCGCCTTATACTGCGGATAGGGATATGGTGCGGTCGATAGTGGAGAAGGGTGAATTCATCGAGGTTTTGGTGGATTGCCCGCTAGAAATTTGTGAGAAACGTGATGTGAAGGGTCTTTATGAGAAGGCGAGGGCTGGCATTATCCCTAATTTTACGGGTATTTCGGCTCCTTATGAGGCTCCGGTGAACCCTGAATTGGTGGTAAAGACGGGTGAAATGACTTTGGAGGAGAGTGCGCAGCAGGTGATAGATTATCTGGTGGCGAATAATTATATTAACAACTAAAAAAGAATACAAATGATAACACCACATGGAGGTTCCTTGGTAAACAGAATTGCTGAAGGGGCGAGAAAAATTGAATTGGAAAATAAGGCTGCAGGGCTTTATAAATTGGAGGTTGAGGATAGATATACGTCTGACTTGTTGATGATTGCCATCGGGGGATTCAGTCCGCTGAAGGGATTTATGGGCAAGAAGGATGCTGAATCGGTGATAAACAAGATGGAGTTGGCTGATGGATTGGTTTGGGCTATTCCTGTTTTGTTGCCTGTAAAGGATGCGAGCATAGTGGTGGGTCAGGAGCTAGCTTTGGTGGATAAAAACCAGACGGTGATAGCCATCATGAACGTGTCGGAGCGTTTTGAATTGGATTTGGATAATTATACCACGAAGGTTTATAAAACGAATGATGGTGCTCATCCTGGGGTAAAGGCTGTTTTGGATGGTGGTAACCAGTATATAGCGGGTGACATCGAATTGTTGAATCGCCCTGTTGGTGAGAATGTTCAGGAGCAATACAAGTTGGATCCTGCGATGTCTCGGGCTGAATTCGAGAAGCGTGGTTGGAAGACGGTAGTGGCTTTCCAGACTCGTAATCCTATCCATCGTGCCCATGAATATCTGTTGAAATGTGCTTTGGAATCGGTTGATGGATTGTTCATTCATCCATTGGTGGGCGAAACGAAATCGGATGATGTTCCTGCGATGACTCGTATGGATTGCTATCAGGTTTTGATGGATAATTATTTCAATCTTAAACATACAACTTTGGGTGTATTGCCAGCAGCGATGCGTTATGCAGGACCTAGAGAGGCAGTTCAGCACATGATCATCAGAAAGAATTATGGCTGTACGCATTTGATCATCGGCAGAGACCATGCAGGTGTAGGGAATTATTATGGCACTTATGAAGCTCAAGAATTGGTGGATACGGTAGCAGATAGATTGGGTATCGTGCCAGTTAAGTTTGAACATACTTTCTATTGCAAGGCTTGTGGCAATATGGCCAGTACGAAGACTTGTCCGCATACATCAGAACATCATGTGATGTTGAGTGGAACCAAGGTTAGGGACATGTTGGCAGCAAGTCAACGCCCTCCAGTTGAGTTCTCTCGACCAGAGGTTGCGGATATCCTGATTGCCTGGGCTACAGGTAAAAGCACGGTTACTGCGTAGTTGATGACTCTTGACCTCTATCTATATCTTGCCATCCAAGCTGCGATAAAAGCTGGGGAGGAGATAATGCCTATTTATAATTCTGAAATTCAAGTTGAATTGAAGGAGGATAATAGTCCCTTGACGCAGGCAGATAAGAAGTCGAATGAAGTAATAACCGAATATTTAAAGGATACTCCTTATCCTATACTTAGTGAGGAGGGCAAATCCATACTCTATTCTGAAAGGAAAGGTTGGGAACGGTTTTGGTTGGTTGATCCATTGGATGGTACCAAGGAATTCATCAAACGAAATGGAGAATTCACAGTTAACATTGCCTTGATAGAAAATGGAATTCCTATTATTGGGGTCATCTATGTGCCTGTAACTGATTGTTTGTATTTTGCATCGAAGGAACGAGGGGCATATATCGTCAAGGATCATAATTTGGAATTTGAATTTGATCTTCAACTTAACAACCCTGGTGAAGCCAATGAAATGAGTATAGGCAAGCACAGTGGCATCAAGCTGCCAATCAAGAAAAATGGACGGCCGTTTACTGTAGTTGCAAGCCGTTCTCATCTTTCTGAAGATACGGAGACATATATCAACAAACTTAAGGAAAAACATGGAGAGGTGGAGATGATTTCATCAGGCAGTTCGCTGAAATTATGTTTAGTGGCAGAGGGCAAAGCTGATGTATATCCACGCTTGGCTCCAACGATGGAGTGGGATACTGCTGCAGGACAAGCCATTGTGGAATGTGCCGGAAAGAAGGTTGTTGACTTCGGTACGGGTTTGCCGATGACTTATAACAAGGAGAATTTATTGAACCCGCATTTTATTGTTGAATAATAAATACCATGAAACGAATATTAAGAGCAATACTTACCAGAATCAAATCATTATTCCTATCGTCCACAGCTAAAAGACATGGATTGGTAGGGCAACCCGAATTATGGAAAATAAAACGCGATTTCCAGATTGATTATCTAAAATCAGTTGGGCTAAAACCGGAACATTACCTTGTTGATATCGGGTGTGGCACTTTACGTGGAGGTATTCCATTGATCGAATATCTGCAAGAGGGACATTATTATGGTATCGAGTTTAGGGACTTTGTATTGGAGGAAGGCCGTAAGGAATTAAAAGAAAACAACTTGGAAAACAAAGTGCCTGTTCTTTTGGTATCAAAAGATTTGGCAACCTTGTCGATGGATGCTCAATTCGATTATATGTGGGCCTTTTCGGTAATGATTCACATGAAGGATGAGATAGCTGACAAGTGTCTGATGATGGTGAGCAAGCATCTTAAACCTAATGGTGTTTATTATGCCAATGTGAATATCGGTGAATGGGCTGAAGGCAACTGGGAGGGCTTTCCGGTGGTTTGCAGAAACCTTGAATTTTATAAAACGATGGCTTCCAAATACCACTTGAAAGTGGAGGATGTGGGTGATTTGAAATCTTGTGGTCATATTACCGGCATTGATAAGCAGGATAGCCAAAGGATGCTGAAATTCAGCAAATAGAATCATAAATCCGTATCGGATTTCTTTGTTTCGATAGTGAGCCGGAAGGATTGTGCCCATATCTTATTATTGATTTTATTTTGGCAAAGATATTATTAATGTATCTTCTTCTACAATCCTTGTATCAACCATAAGTTCAACCAATGGTTAATTTAAAATATAGGCTATTTTGATTGGCTTCAAACTGGTTATAATCCTATAAGAAAACCAGAATTTAAAACCTTTACATCAATAGTCGATATCCAAATCCAACTGTTTCCTCAATTCATCGAGAGCAGGATTCTTTTCGGCCATTTGTTTGTATTTCTCCTTGTTGGTGTATGCCTTTTTTGTTGTCACATCCTCTTCCATTATGTTGATTTCAATATTGATGGAAGTGTTGTGCAATGCCTTCTGCAAATAACCAAGCAAAGCAATTTTATTCTTTCTTATTTCTTCTTCCTGGGCCTTATTGGTTACAGCATGAGTAATGAGAAATCCTTCCATCAACATTGGTTCATTGACTCTTAATGCAGTGGCAAATTGCATGTTCTTATCTTTGATGTTCTGTTCAATGAATTCATTCCAAGCATTGTTCAATTCAGTTTGGCCGAAAGGCGTATCTTGGCTTGGTTGCGATGAACTTTCAGCAATGGGAGCAGGTGCCGTTTTCTTTATGCTTCCTGAAATGGAAGGCGTAGCTTGTATCACTCTTGGGGCAACAGTTTCTTTTGCTGTAGGAGTTTCTATGGGTACACTTTTTACCTCTTTGGCAGCAGGGGCAGGCGTTTCTTGTGTCTTTAATGGTTTATGTTCTACGTTGCGGACTTCAGTTTTTTTTTCTTCAACCGTATTGATGGAACACAGTTTCATTAAGGTCAGCTCTACCAATAACCGTTGGTTTTTGGATGCCTTGTAGTTGATGTCGCATCTGTTTGCCAAGTCCAAAGCTTCAAAGATAAAGATGGGTGAACAAGATGCAGCTTGGTTTTTATACTTGGCTTTGATGTTATCGCTTACTTCCAATAAGGAGATGGTAGCAGCATCCCTGCAAACCAATAGGTCGCGCAAATGCTTGCTAAGACCGGCAATGAAATTATGTCCATCGAAACCATTTGCCAGAATCGTATTGAAAGTCATCAAAGCAGCCGAAATATTCCCAGCCAATATCTCCTCCGTTATGGTAAAATAGTAATCATAATCCAGTATGTTCAAGTTGTCGATGGCATCCTTGTAGGTCATGTTGTTGCCAGAGAAGCTAACTATCTGGTCGAAGATGGAAAGTGCATCCCTCAAGGCACCGTCAGCCTTTTGGGCAATGATGTGCAAGGCTTCCGAGTCGGCAGTGATATGTTCGCTCATGGCCACAAAAGCAAGGTGTTTGGCAATGTCATCAACGGTAATCCTATTGAAATCAAATATCTGGCAACGCGACAGGATAGTCGGGATAATCTTATGTTTCTCGGTGGTAGCAAGGATAAAGATGGCATACGATGGCGGTTCTTCCAAGGTCTTCAGGAAAGCGTTGAAGGCCTGGTTCGAAAGCATGTGAACCTCATCGATGATATATATCTTGTATTTTCCCTGATGCGGTGCATACCGAACCTGCTCTACCAAAGCACGGATATCTTCCACCGAATTGTTGGAGGCGGCATCGAGTTCGAAGATGTTCAAGGTTTGGTTGTTATTGAAAGAGACGCAGGATTCGCATTGATTGCAGGCCTCGGTATTTTCAGTGATGTTCGAACAGTTGATGGTCTTGGCCAAGATACGGGCACAAGTGGTTTTTCCTACTCCTCTAGGGCCGCAAAAAAGATAGGATTGGGCCAAGTGCGCACTCTTTATGGCATTCTTCAAGGTGGTGGTAATGGCACCTTGCCCTACTACGGTATCGAAGGTGGCAGGACGATATTTACGGGCAGAGACGATGAAATTATCCATTGGTATTTTTCTTTAAGGAGGGCAAAGGTAGAAAATTCCTGCGTATTGGACGGTAATTATCCTATTAAAGTTTCTTATGCCAGGTATGGATGAAAATATACATAAATAAGAATTTGAAAACTTATTCGAGCTTATGGCTAATGCTTCAATTTATGCAAATCTACTTTGCTTTTTACTATTTGTCCATAGTGAATAAATAACTTCCTCCGCCTTGCTTCATGGTCAATTCTTTTTTGTCTGCATTAAACTCCATAATTACACCTGCCTGATCAAATTTGAACTTGTCCTTTTCAGTTGCTTCAAGAGCGAAAGATGATTGTCCGGTTGCTTGAGCAATAAGTATGGTCTTGTCCTTTGAAATGGTAATTTTTAATGGGATTTCTGGACTTGAATATACCCCTAAATATTTATCCAGGTCTTCTGACTTTAAGGTTATGGTTTTGAATGTAGGCATCGTATAATCTTTGTTGAAGCAAATGCTTAACACTCCGATGAGGATATCATTTATGGGATATATCTGACCGTTGGAACAATAGGCCACAGTTAAACTATCTTCCGGAAAATACGCCAGATTTGATACGAAGCCATCAATGCCACCATTATGGCCATAAGCTTTCTTATTGTAGAACGGAATTTGATACATACCCATTCCATAACCATCGATCATGGTTTTCATTTGAATTAAACTGTTTTTTGTGATAAGTTTCATGGAAAATAAGGCTTCCATGAACTTTGCCAAGTCTGTAGGGGTAGATACAAGCGCTCCTGCACCACCAGGAATGCTCATGTCAGTTTCAGGTTGCTGTTCCCAATTGGAAACATGTTGATAAGAGTAACACTCATTATTTTTCAGGTCAGTCTTGTCTCCATAATACGTATTAACCAAACCGATTTTTGAAATAACCCGTTCCTTTAAAATATCCTTGTAAGGCTTTTTACAGATCTTTTCAATGATGTATCCTAAAATGATATAGTTGGGGTTGCTGTATGCAAACTTCTCATTCGGATGAAAGTCGGCTCCACCTTTAGTGATTATCGAAAGCAATTCATCTTCGGTTTTTGGTTGAGTCATCCAGGTAGAATAGGCCGAATCGCTTGTAAAATCGTGCAATCCGCTTCTATGGTTAAGCAAGTTGCCAATGGTAATCTTGTTTGCATTCGGCAGTTTTGGAAAATAAGTGTCTAAATTAGCCGTGAGTTTAGTTTTTCCTTCTTCAACCAATTGTAAAATGATGGTGGCAGTAAACATCTTGGAAATGGAACCGATTCTATATTTGGTATTTGTAGTGGCAGGTATTTTTATTGAGTCAGTAATGAAACTGTATCCGATGGCTCTACTATAGATCTGCTTGCCGTTTTTTGAAATTGCAACGCTACCCATTGCTTTGTCCTTTTCTATAAGCACATTAAATAAACTGTCGAGTTTTTGTTTATTGAAACTCTGTGAAGAAACCGTTCCTAAAGAAAGCACCAGGAGTAGAATTGTGGCATTGATTTTGTTTTTCATTCTATCTTTTTATTTGTTTATATGTTTGTATTTTTATAATGACAGATAAATTTAATAATGGTTCGCAAACCTACTAAAACTAGTTCTCATTTGCAATTTGATGATGGTGATGATTATAATCATCGTTGCATTCGTATCTTTATTTTATTGCCATTTATTAGAACTTAATGGGATTATCATACAGAAAAAGTCATGTCATATAGCAGCTATATGACATGACATGATGATTATATGATACGAGTTAATGGCTAAATGACATGACTTAGTGATTATATGAAACGACATAATGATTATATGACATGAGTTAAAAGCTATATGATATGTCTTATGGATTATATGAATTGACTTAACGGCTATATGACATGAGTTAATGATTATATGATTCGACTTAGTGGCTAAATGATTTGAGTTGAAGACTATATGACTCGACTTAAAGATGATATGACATGATTAATTGTCTATATGAATGCATTAGGATGCATTAAACAACATTGAAGTAGTTCTGAAAGGCTTGATATGAAAGGAGTTTAGCAATATTAACTATAAATCATGACATGAAGGATTTCATTGAAAATCGTTTAAAGGTTTAAAATAGGTTTTTTATAATGAATTAATTAATTGCTAATTTTGCATGATGGTAATAAACTAATGACACATAATGAAAATACTTAAGGAATCAGAATTAGATACAGAAGAAGTGGTCTTGCCTTTATCTGTCAGGTTGAGCAAAATTGAATTGGCAAGGATAGCCAAAGAAACAAAATCGGGCTTGTCTTTCCTTGCCACCCTTCCACCAGCACCATACAGCATCATAAGACCCTCGATGGGTTTGCAAAAAATGAGCCGCAAGGAATTATGTTCCTACATCGCCGACAAATTGCCAAGAATATCGGCAGTGCCGGCATTTGCTTCCTGTTGTCCTTCCATATCGGTTGTTCAGGATATTTATGATGTGTTTCTGCCTTTGGCAAACATGGAGATTGGAAACATGAACAATATGCAGAAAACGAACATGAGGATATATGAAAAACAGATAGGCGACAATTTTACGGCAGCCATCAAGTCATGTGCTTCCTTATCAAATGGCAACCTATCGTTGTTTGTTTTGACTGGGATAGCACAGAAGGGCAAGAGCACCCGAAACAACAGCAAGTTAGCGGCTCCTACATTTAAATTGGACACGAAAAGGGGGCCTGAAACGGTATTTTGCAGAGTTACAGCGTTGATTAAATTTGCCACACATTACATTGTATATTATGGAGAAGGCGAATATGATAAGGCAACTTGGAATTATAAAGTAGGAAGCTCACGGATACTGTTGGAAGACTTGCCCAAAGGTGTACGCTTGAACTTCATCATGGCAGCCATCGGTTCTATAGGCGAAGGCTTTTGGTCGGAGCCTCAAACAACCACAGTGCCAAGCACATAGGGCCGGAATAAGAATTATGAATGATAAATTGTGCAACCCACCTGGCAAACAAGAAAGAAACAACAACATCAAAAATAAAAAAACATGGCAAGTTGAAAACCGAATAAAGTAAAAAAAAAATATAATACGATGAAAAAATTTATGATAGACATCCTTTTACAAGGAATAGACAATGAAACAAGATTGCGATTATTGCCAAGAGAACAGGAAATGATAAAGGAGTGGGAAGACAATGGGACGCTGTTGGCCACTTACATAAAAGAAGACACCGCAGGCATCTACCTGGTTTTAATGGCTGATGACAAATCGGACGCAGATAAAAGACTCTCCACTTTACCTTACTATCCCTACATGAAAATTGAAATCATGACATTAAGATAAGCTCCCGTCTTGACCAAGAAACCTTTCAACAGGTTGCACCATTAATTAATCGTAATGAATGAACCTATGAGCAGCAATAGAAGCAGCTAGGATTCATGCCAAAGGAGACCATATACCATCCAATTATTTATTGATAATTGAAGCAGCTAAGTTCTCCTTATAATTAATGATCTTCTCTCTTATGGATTTATCCAAAACGGATAATATCTGCACAGCCAATATCCCGGCATTCTTGGCTCCATTTACTGCAACTGTCGCTACGGGCACTCCTCCCGGCATCTGGACAATAGACAAGAGTGAATCCCAACCATCAATGGAATTGGATGATTTTATCGGAACACCAATAACAGGTAGTGGTGAAATGGAGGCAACCATTCCAGGCAAATGTGCTGCGCCTCCTGCTCCGGCAATGATTACTTCAATGCCTCTTTTGTGGGCATTCTCTGCAAATTCGACCATTCTCTTTGGTGTTCGATGGGCGGAGACAATGCTGATTTCAAATTCAATACCGAATTCCTTAATAATTTCGGCTGCCTGATTCATGATGGGCATATACGATTCGGAGCCCATGATGATACTGATCTTTGGTTGGTTCATGCTATTACTTTTAATTTTTGTTTTACTATTTCAGATTTAATTATTGCGTCTTTAATACTTTGAGAAATGATGGTAACATGTCCCATCTTACGATAAGGTTTAGTAATCTTTTTACCATAAAGATGTATCTTTACTCCTTCTATAGCCATGCATTCGGTAAGCCCTTCGTACTTAACTTTTCCTTGATAACCGGGGCTTCCCAATAGATTAATCATGACAGCAGGAATTTTCAAATTAGTACTTCCTAAAGACAGATTGAATATTGCTCTCAAGAGTTGTTCGAATTGTGAAGTGATAACACTTTCTATGGTGTGATGCCCGCTATTATGGGGTCTTGGAGCTATTTCATTAATGATGATTTCGTTATTATCAGTGACAAACATTTCCACGGCGAGCAATCCGACCATATTTAATTCCTGAATGATTTTCTTTGCCATGTTCATGCATTGTATACTACTTGAATCATCAATGTTTGCAGGACAAATAAGGCGTTCAACAAGATTTTCAGTTCCATTAAACTCCATTTCAACAGCTGGAAAGCATTGAATATCTCCCTTCGCATTTCTTGCAACTATAATAGAAAGTTCTTTTTGAATGTTTACCTTATCCTCGATGAGAGAAGGGCCATTCATTAGATTAGTAAAGTCTTCAAACGATTTAATTACCTCAACGCCTTTACCATCATAACCGCCTGTTCTAAGCTTTTGAACAAAAGGAAAAGATACATTCCCGTCATTTATAGCTTCCATGATTGCTCCCTTATTATTGAATAATTTAAAAGGAGCCGTTGGAATTTCATGATGACTATAAAATTCCTTTTGCCTACCCTTATCTTTTATCAATTCTAGAATCTCTGGATCAGGAGATATCTTCAAGCCCTCTGCTTTCAATTGTTTCAAGGCTTCTATGTTTACATTTTCTAATTCAAATGTTATCATATCTACCATCTTTCCGAAACGATATACGGTGTCAAAATCCAGAAAATCCCCTTTAACAAAATGATTGCAACAACCTACGGCTGGGCAATCTTCATCGGGGTCCAGGATATATGTTTTTATATTCCAGGTGCTTGCTGCCAGTGAAAGCATTTTACCCAATTGACCACCTGCAATGATACCAAGTTTGAATTCTGATAATACTAAGTTTTCCATTAATGATTATTATATATTTTGAATAATTAAAAAATAAATCGGCATGCCAATGGTAATGTTAAAAGGAAAGGTAATGCCTAATGCCATAGGGATATAAAGTCCGGGATCGGCCTTGGGTGCTGCTATTCTCATGGCAGCCGGAACTGCAATGTAAGATGCAGAAGCTGCAAGTATGGAGAGCATAAATCGGTTACCTATATCTTGGATAAAATAATGACTTAAGAATGCAACGAGGCATCCATTGATAAGGGGTATTATCAAAGCAAAGGAGCTTGCAAACCATCCGTATTTTTTGAATGCTGAAAATCTCTTGGCAGTAACCATTCCCATTTCCAGCAAGAAAATAGCAAGAAAACCTTTGAAAATATCGGTAGTGAATGGCTTGATACCTTCTGCTTGTTTGGTATCAGCTATAAGACCAATAATAAGACTGCCGGTAATTAAAAGGACACTACCATTTGTTACCGAATGTTTTAAGGTCTCTGATAATTTTGTAGTACACCTCGTCTCTCTTTCATAAAACATTAAAAGTATAACTCCTACTATAATGGCAGGAGATTCCATCATTGCCATTACAGCTACCATATGGCCTCCAAAACTGATTTTTTGAATCTCTAGAAAAGAAACTGCAGCAACAAATGTAACTGCACTAACCGATCCATAAGCAGCAGCAACGGCAGCTGAATCGCTGATGCTCAATTTTCTTTTCAGAATAAAAAAAGTATAAAATGGAATAGCCGACGCAATGATAAGTCCAGCAAGAAGTGAATAAATAATTTCCATGTTAAAACTGCTGTGAGCCAATTCCTGACCTCCTTTAAAGCCAATTGAAAAGAGCAGATAAAGTGAAATGAACTTGCTTGTTGATGCAGGAATTTCCAAGTCACTTTTTAAGGTTGTAGCAATGATACCAAGGACAAAAAACAGTAATGTCGGGTTGGTTAGGTTTGAGAATAAAAGATGTAAATTCATAATGTTAATAGTTTTAATTATTTTTGACGCCGCAAAATTACTTCGCCGCATCCATATATTTTCATTTATGTTTAATATGTTATACATAAACTAATTTTATGAATTATACTCTACACCAGCTTTTTGTTTTTGTAAAGGTCGTTGAAACTGCCAGTGTTACCAAGGCATCTGAAGAGTTGCACATGACTCAACCTGCAGTTTCCATTCAACTGAAAAACTTCTAGGATCAATTTGAAATTCCTCTGACGGAAGTGATAGGGAGGCAATTATATGTTACCGAATTTGGAAAAGAGATTTATGAAATAGCAAAAAGGATCTTTGAAGAAGTTAATTCCATTAATT
>CAIWCG010000111.1 GCA_903911135.1 uncultured Bacteroidota bacterium | reverse complement strand
CGTTTCACAATTAAATATTAAATTTGCCGACAGAATGTCTAAACCGTAATGTAAAATGACACAGTTGTTTGGACATACCCAATATTTACGAAACGTTTCATGTTTATAATTGGCAAATGAATCAATGGGAAACTTCGCATGGCAACATATTTACCTATCAGAGCAATGATACGATATATTATTGGATGAATAATCAATTTTGGATTTATGCAATTTACACTGCACAATTAGGAGATACTTGGAATTTTGCAAGAGACACCTCTTTTTGTCACGATTCAAGTTATTTTCATGTTGATAGCCTTGGACAAAAAATTATTGGAATTGATACCTTGCCTGTATGGTATTTAACCGCATATAATTATTCTGGAACTGGCAATCAAGTACCTTTTATTCTTACCGAAAAATTGGTTTTGATTTTACAATGTTTCCATTATCTGAATGTTTAATTGATGTTACACAATGGGGCCCCTTTCGTTGTTATAGCGATAGTTCTGGCTTAACATACTCATCAGGAGTTGTTCTTCAATGCGATTCAACCGTTGGCATTAACGAGGTAATTCAAAATAAAAAGGAAATAACTATCTCCCCCAACCCCTTCAGCACCCAAGCCACGCTTACCATTCAAGGCATCAAGAATGAAAATTATAAGACCTTATCGGTTTATAATCTTCTTGGCCAAGAGGTGCAAAATATCTTTGTAGGTACTGCCACCAGCATCACCATACACAGAAACAACCTGCCCAGCGGCATGTATTTCTACAAGCTCACGGATGATAACAAAACCGTCCTCGGCATGGGCAAGATGATGGTGGAGTAATAATCGCTCCATGTTTCCTACATTTTGTAATTTTGCCCCATGAGCGACAAAATTCTACACGAATGCGGCGTTGCAGTAATAAGATTACTGAAACCCCTGGAATATTATCTGGAGAAGTATAAAACTCCATTTTATGCAACCAACAAACTGGCCTTGTTGCTGGAAAAACAGCATAATCGCGGTCAGGATGGAGCTGGGGCAGCATGCATAAAATTCGATGTTCCGCCAGGAAATCCCTACATCAACCGTTGCCGCTCGAACGAGGCACGAAGTTTGGATGATGTAGTTCAGAAAATAAATTCGCGCTTCAATGAGGTGGCGAAGAATTTTCCGGAAAAGCTGAATGATGTGGAATGGCTCAAGACGCATGTGCCCTTCATCGGGGAACTGTTTTTGGGGCATCTTCGCTATGGAACATATGGTTTGAACGGCATCGATAGCTGTCATCCTTTCCTTCGACAAAATAACTGGATGACCCGGAACTTGGTGCTGGCAGGCAATTTCAACCTGACCAATGTGGATGAAATGTTTGATGTTTTGGTCGATCTGGGGCAACACCCGAAGGAAAAGGCCGACACCGTGACGGTATTGGAAAAGATAGGCCATTTTTTGGATGAGGAGAATGAAATACTGTTCCGCAAGTTTAAGGATGATGGCTACACGAACAAGGAAATTTCGCACAAGATTGGGGAACATCTGGACATTCAGAAAATATTGACACGCTCTTCACGGGATTGGGATGGAGGGTATGTAATCACCGGATTGATAGGCCATGGCGATGCATTTGTATTGCGCGATCCGGCAGGAATAAGACCTGTATTTTATTATCATGATGATGAAATAGTGGTGGTTACTTCGGAACGGCCTGCCATTCAGACTGCGTTTAATGTAGCGGTGGAAGACATCAAGGAAATTCAACCGGGCTCGGCTTTGGTAATCAAGAAAAATGGAGCCGTAAACGAATATGAATGCAAGAAACCTGTAGAGAGGAAATCATGTTCTTTCGAAAGAATCTATTTCAGCCGGGGCAGCGATGTGGATATCTACAAGGAGCGGATAAAGTTGGGACATTCATTGGTTCCGGCAGTATTGAAATCGGTGGATAATGACTGCAAGAATACGGTGTTTTCATTCATACCGAACACTGCAGAGGTTGCATTTTATGGAATGATGAAAGGGGTGGAGGATTATCTGAATGAAGTAAAAAGAAACAAGATTTTAAAGCTCGGAACAGAGCTGAATAATGAAAAACTGACGGAAATACTTTCCATCAGGCCAAGGGCTGAAAAGATTGCCATCAAGGATGCCAAACTTCGAACATTCATAACCAATGATACACAAAGGGATGAGCTGGTAGGGCATGTTTATGACATCACTTATGGAACAATAGTAAAGGGAGTGGATAATTTGGTTGTCATTGATGATTCCATTGTGCGAGGCACCACATTAAAGCAAAGCATCCTTAGAATGCTTGACAGGTTAGGTCCAAAAAAGATTGTCATCGTGTCATCTGCACCACAAATAAGGTATCCCGACTGTTACGGAATAGACATGGCTAAATTAGGTGACTTTGCAGCATTCAGCGCCGCCATCGAACTGTTGCATGAATCGAACCAGGAAGAATTGATTGAGGAAGTTTATTTCAAGAGTGTAGAGCAACTTTATTTGCCGTCAGACAAGGTTGTCAATCATGTAAAGAATATTTACAATCCCTTTACGCCAGAACAGATTTCTGCCAAGATGGCTCAAATGCTTAAACCTAAAGGTATCAATGCAGAGGTGGAAATCATTTTCCAAACCATAGAAGATCTTCATGTTGCCATTCCACAGCATACAGGTGATTGGTATTTTACAGGAAATTATCCAACACCAGGAGGGAATAAAGTGGTTAATAAGGCTTTCATAAATTATTATGAAGGCAAAAACGAAAGAGCTTATTAACCGATTTGGTCAATAAACTATTAAGAAAACTATCTTCTCAAGTCAAAATTCTGACCAAGATATAATCTTCGGACTTGTTCATCATCGGCAAGTTCTTCGGATGTACCGGCTTTAAAAATGGAACCTTCAATCAATAGATATGCTCGGTCAGTTATGGTCAATGTTTCATGAACATTATGGTCGGTAATGAGGATACCGATATTCTTTTGCTTTAACCTGGAAACAATGCTTTGAATATCTTCAACGGCAATGGGATCGACACCGGCAAAAGGTTCATCGAGTAAAATGAAATGAGGATTTACGGCAAGGGCACGAGCAATTTCAGTTCTTCTCCGTTCACCACCTGACAATAAATCACCTCTGCTCTTCCGAACCTTATGCAACCCGAATTCATCAAGCATGGATTCAAGGCGCTCATTTTGTTCTTCCTTTGAATATTTCGTCATTTCCAAAACTGCACGGATGTTATCCTCAACAGAAAGTTTCCTGAAAACACTTGCTTCCTGTGCCAAATAACCGATGCCCATCTGCGCCCGTCTATACATAGGCTCCTTGGTAATATCCTTGTCATCCAAATAAATATGGCCTTCATTAGGCTTGATTAAACCTACCGTCATATAAAACGAAGTGGTTTTACCGGCTCCATTCGGACCCAATAATCCAACAATTTCACCTTGCTTTACCTCGATGGATACATGATCTACAACGGTTCGTTGCTTATATCTCTTAACTAAATTATCAGTTCGTAAAATCATGAATTAACTTTTTAGTGCATCAGCTTGCTTGTTCCTTACTACAAAAGCGGAAACAAAAATACTTATTTCATACAAGATATATAATGGAATGGAGACAAGCATTAATGTGGTTGCATCAGAAGTTGGAGTAATGATTGCACTAACTATAAGGATAACTATAACTGCATGACGGCGATACTTTCTCATGAAGGTAGGTGTGACCAATCCAATTTTAGAAAGAAAATAAATTACCATAGGCAATTCAAAAATGGCACCAGAAACTAAAGTTACCGTAGATATGGTTCCGATATAAGAATCCAAACTGATAAAATTCCCAACCGATTCGCTTACCTGATAGTTTGCAAGAAAATTAACTGATAAAGGAACGATGACATAATAGCCGAATAGAATGCCGATTAAGAATAAGGAGGTGGTATAAAAAACTATTCCCTTGGCATATTTTCTTTCCTTTTCATAAAGGGCAGGCTTAATGAATGTCCACAACTCCCAAAGAATATAAGGCAATGAAAGAATGAACCCGGCAATGAATGCAACCATCATGTGGGTGGTAAATTGCCCAGACAAATCAGTGTTTATGATCTTAAAATCAATGTTCTTTACACAAAGACTGTCTCCCATGTTTAATCTATGAGATAACCAGCACATGAAACGAAAAGTTGGAAAAGTTGGTTGCTTTGGGCCAAAAAGAACAACATTGAACAAGAAGTCCTTGAAGAAAAATCCAGTGAAGGCAAAGCCGATTATCACCATTGCTGATCGAAACAAATGCCAACGCAATGCATCCAAATGTCCTAAAAAGGACATCTCCCCATTTTCATTCCTGAAATTATCAAATAGTGCCATACTTTGGGCGCAAAAATAGAATAATTATGGTCATCTCCTTCTTAATTTTCTGTATTTTAAATACTATGGTGTGCATTTTCACGGCTTTAGCATAAGAAATCCATTAATAATTCATCCTTATTTTATATTTTTACCCGCTCATTATTGGTATAACTCATGAATAAAAAACAAATAACCATTCTGTCGGTTTTGGGGCTCTTGGCCTTGGCTGTACTTATTATTTCTTATTCAAACCATTGGCAAAATTCCTTTCATTTTGATGACGCCCACACCATCAACACCAATGTTTACATCCGAGACATCCATAATATTCCTTCCTTTTTCAAATCGTCGGAAACTTTCAGTTCCTTGCCTGCCAATCAGGCCTACAGACCTCTTGTTACTACCTCCTTGGCCATCGATTATTGGCTTAATGGCAAATTCGACCCACAACATCCTTTCAATACCTTTTACTATCACCTATCTACCTTTATCTGGTATGTTTTTCAATGCGTTTTATTGTTTTTTATCTTTTTAAAGATATTCAACCTGGCAAAAAAACATGACTGGAACCCCTACTTGGCCTTATTCGCAGCCTCCTTATATTCAGTTCATACGGCCAATGCCGAAACGGTGAACTACATCATTTCAAGATCGGATACTCTTTCCACTTTTGCCGTTATACTGTCTTTTTTTCTTTATCTTTATTCCCCGTTTTGCAAAAGGACTTATCTATATGCCATCCCATTTCTGCTTGGAATTTTCATCAAGGAAACATCCGCCATGTTCCCTTTCTTGCTGTTGGTTTACATCTATTTGTTTGAAACAAAAGCAACCGATTCTTTGGCAATAAAAGCAATCAACTCATTAAAAAAGATTGTACTTCCACTCCTACTCGCAATATTCCTGATTGTTTTTGTCCTGAGTCACATCTCCAGCAATTGGGAACCGGGTGGCATCAATCGGTTTGATTATCTTAAAACCGAAACTTTCGTGATGGTTCATTATTTCAACACCTTCTTTTTCCCATTTAATCTTAGCGCCGATACCGATTGGAAAGCCATCACCAATATTTTCGACGACAGGGTTTTGATAGGCACGGCATTCATCCTGGCCTTGTTGTTCATTGCCTTTAAGTGCAGCAAAAACCAAACTACCAAGCCGATTTCATTTGGCATCTTATTCTTCTTTCTCGCATTGGCACCCACTTCCAGCCTCATGCCTTTCGCCGAGGTAATGAATGACCACAGAATCTTTTTCCCTTTCATCGGTTTGATGATGAGTGTGGTGTGGAGCATCGGGTTATTGATCCTCAAGAAGGAACAAAAACTCAATGAAAATCCCATTTACAAATATGCCATCATTGCCTTTTCGTTCCTCGTCATCAGTGCCCATGCTTATGGCACCTATCAGCGAAATATAGTGTGGCATACCGACGAATCCTTATGGCTGGATGTTACAATAAAGAGCCCAGGCAATGGTCGTGGACTGATGAACTACGGTCTGTCGCAGATGAGCCAGGCAAAGTATGAAGTTGCGCTCGATTATTTCAACCGTGCACTCGTTTTAAATCCTTACTACGCCTATTTGCACACCAATTTGGGCGTCATCAAGGGTGCTTTGGGCCAATATGAGGAGGCGGAAACCTATTTCAAGAACTCCTTGCTGTATGGTCCCAAATATCCGGAATGCTATTATTATTATGCCGTATTTTTAAATGGAAGAAACAGGACTGCCGAGGCCATTCAGCTGCTTCAAACCGCATTGACGCTTAGTCCTGGCCATGTGCTCTCGAAAACGCTGCTCGATCAGATAAATTCCAATCCTGCTTCGGCCAATTCAAAATCACCTTTGCTTGCCGCTGAAGAACTGGTAAAGACTACTCCCACTGCCGACAATTTTCTCAATCTAAGCCTGCAATATTACCTATTAAAACGGTATGATGACTGCATAAAGGCGTGTAGGGAATGCATCAAATTGAAGCCCGATTATCCACAGGCATTCAATAATATCTGTTCTGCATACAATGAATTGGGGAAATACGATTCGGCAATCATTGCCTGCAACCAAGCCTTGCTGTTGCAGCCGAATTTTGAGAGGGCAAGCAATAATTTGAAGGAGGCAAAACGAAGAAAAGGGAAGTAATACTTCCAAAAATAAGGGCTTTTGTTTTCAATGATTTGATGATGCCTGAATAGCTTGGGCAAGGACCATTATTTTTGATGCCTTTTGAACTTTTATTGCTGACAATGACTGGTCTTATTTTGATAAACTTGAGCATCCAAACTGATTTTTGATGATCCATTCTAATAATTATTGACCCTTAAAGGACTTTTGGTGCTCGTAACTCATTGATAATGCGCTCTTGACATAAAATCGCTGAATCTTTGCATAAATTTCTTGAATCTTGATATAAAAACCAGGAATCTTGTACAAGAATCCGAGAATCTTGTACAAGAAACAGTGAATCTTGCACAAGATATGCTTAATCTTGTACTAAATGCCACAATCTTGTACAACAAATCACGGAATCTTGTACAAGATTCGGAGAATTTATGCAAAGATTCAGCGATTTTATATCAAGAGTCAGGAAATCTTGTACAAGATTGATAAAACTTATGGAAAGATTCAGGAAAACTCTGCAAAGATTCATGAAATGTCTGCAGGGAATTACCTAAAACATGCAGACATTCTCTTGCTTTATAGGACCATTTCCAAGGAACATGTCATCATCAATAAAAAAGCAACAAGGTTTTGGGAAGATTGTATTTTAAATGATAAAAGACATTTCCTTAACCAGAATTTTGTTTCTAAACATTGAATCGGAAGTGCATCACATCGCCGTCTTGCACGATGTATTCCTTGCCTTCGATGGAAAGTTTTCCGGCATCTCGGCAAGCGGATTCGTTTTTATATTGAACAAAATCCTGATAATGGATAACTTCGGCACGGATGAAACCGCGTTCGAAATCGGTGTGGATGATTCCTGCCGCCTGTGGAGCAGTCATGCCCTTATCTATGGTCCAGGCACGGACTTCCTTGACACCCGCAGTGAAATAAGTATAGAGACTTAAAAGTCTGTATGCCGCCTTTATCAATTTCGCCACACCCGACTCTTCCAGCCCCAAATCTTCGAGGAAAACAACACGGTCTTCATAGCTTTCCAATTGGGCAATGTCGGCTTCTACAGCAGCGGCAATGACCAGCACTTCGGCGTTCTCGTCCTTCACCAAATCTCGGATGATATCTACATATTTGTTGCCCGATTTCAAGGACTTTTCATCCACATTGCACACATATAGAACCGGCTTGCCCGTAAGCAGGAACGCATCCTCCACATATTTCACATCATCCTCGCCTACAGGGGCAGAACGGGCAGATTTTCCTGTCTCCAAATGCGCTTTATAAACCTTACATACCTCTATCGCCTTCTTGATTTCCTTATCGCCGCCCTTAGCCAGTTTCTCGAGGCGCTGAATCTTCTTTTCTATCGATTCCAAGTCTTTCAATTGCAGCTCGGTGTCGATGGTATCCTTGTCTCTCACAGGGTCTACGCTGCCATCCACATGAACCACATTGGGATCATCAAAACAACGCAAGACATGTATGATGGCATTGGTTTCGCGGATATTGGAAAGGAACTGATTGCCCAAACCTTCGCCCTTGCTGGCACCCTTTACCAAGCCGGCAATGTCCACAATCTCTATTGTGGTAGGAACCACACGCTGTGGCACCACCAACTCCTCCAACTTGTTCAAACGCTCATCAGGAACGGTGATGACACCCACATTAGGTTCGATGGTGCAGAAGGGAAAGTTAGCCGCTTGCGCCTTTGCATTCGATAAACAATTAAACAAGGTGGATTTACCGACATTTGGCAATCCAACAATTCCACATTTTAAAGCCATGATATTTATTTATTAATTTTTGAGGGCGCAAAGATAGAATTTTAGCCGCTTTAATTTTTGATGCCCTTGGTTTTATTGATGACAATTAATCTTTGGAATGTTACTTTTGCCCGATAAATACAGCTATGCACATCGTTTACGCACCCGATATCCATGCCGATACATACCTCCTCAGCAAAGAGGAATCCTATCATTGCATCAAGGTTTTGAGGCTTCGGATTGATGACAAGATTCAACTGATGGATGGGATGGGAAATTTCTTTTCTGGGATAATCTTTGATAATGACCCGAGGGAATGCGGCATAAAAATAATGGAAACGCATAAAGAACCGGAACGTGCCTTTAAGCTGCATATAGCCACGGCTCCAACGAAAAACATCGATCGGTTTGAGTGGTTTTTGGAGAAGGCAACGGAGATAGGCATCGATGAAATCACGCCCATCGTCTGTGCTCATTCAGAAAGAAAAATAATCCGTTTGGATAGGCTCGAAAAGATTTTGATAGCCGCCATAAAACAGTCTGTCAAGGCTACATTGCCCAAAATAAATCCGATGATTACCTTCAAGGAACTCATGAAATCATCGACGGAAACACAAAAATTCATTACCAATTGTCAGGAAAATCAGGAAAATCATCTGATGAAAAAATATTTGAAGGGCAATGATTGCATGATTATCATCGGGCCTGAAGGCGATTTCAGTCCTGATGAGCTGACGATGGCGATGAAGAATGGTTTTGAGTCGGTTTCGTTGGGCAAGTACAGATTAAGAACGGAAACTGCCGGCATGGTGGCTTGCGATATCATCAATCTCAAGAATATTGATTGAAAAAGGCGGCAGCTTGAATCATCAAAAATAAAAGGCCTTACAATTAGTGTGAAATTGTTCTATTTTAAGTTGGTGGAGCATCAAACTTAGAAGAAAATGGCTTCTTAAAAAAGAGAGGAATGGCAGATTCATTAAAAAATCAGGCATTCCTTCCTTGACGAATGCTCGATTTTTTAAAAGTTTGCCCATTCGAAGATGGAGGAACGGTAGAACTTTAAGAATTTCGACCATTCGTAAATGGAGCAACGCCAGAACTTTAAGAATTTTGACCATTCGTCGATGGAGGAATGCCAGAACTTTAAGAATTTTGACCATTCGTAAATGGAGGAATGGCAGAACTATTAATAGTTTTGGCATTCCTCCATTTTTTACTATCCCTACTATTTAGATTTAACTTATTGATTTATAGATGTTTATATGCTATTTTTGATTTTATGGTAAGTTTTGGTTGAGTTTTTTAGAAAAACTGGATGTTTTAAAACATGGAATTTACTTCGTCAGAATCAAGAAAGTTTGAAACTATAATGGTAACCATCATTTGAAGATTTTTTTGCGTTTAATAAATATACTTGGAAAGTGTCAAACTATTTTGTAATTTTGTAGCTTCAATTTAAATGTATCTTTTGTAAAATAATCATTTATAAAATGAAAAGATTAAACAGAAATAAAGCAATTGTAGTAATTGTTTTTCTATTGGTAATAATGTTGCCAACTATCACATTTGGTCAGCTTTTTACTCCTTATACTATTACCAGAAACACTGGTATTACTTATAATTCAATATTTAATAATGGAGGATTAATTCCAAGTCAAACAGTAGGTTGGCGAACTTCTTTATTAGGAGATGATGCTTTTACAAATAAAATAAGTATGGGATTCCCATTCAATTTCGATGGTGCCAATTGTACTGCTTTTCAAATTACAATTAATGGATTAATTACTTTTGACTCAACAATAACTGCCAATGGAAGCGGTTCTGGGGGATATGGATATACTAATAATTCATATTGGTCAAATGGGCAAGCAGCAAGGTCAATTGCACCATTATATGATGACCTTGTCGTTTCTCAAGGGATTAGTTATAATTCATCACAGGCTCAAACCGATTCATCAATTAAATATTTAATTACAGGTACAACTGGAAACCACGTTTTAATAGTTGAGTGGAAAAATATAGGACATTATGCTTCAACTACAGCAAATCTAAACTTTCAAGTCAGGTGTTATGAATGGGATAATCATATTGAAATAATTTATGGAACAATGTCGCCGGGTAATGTAAGCTGGAGTTTTTCGTGCGGATTAAACTCAAATACAACTCCATATACTACAACAGCCCAATTACTGACTCAACAAACAGTTAATACAACCACATTTTCTGCAACAGCTGCAGATTTTTTGAGTTCTATGCCAGCAAGCAATTCAATCATTATATTTAATAGAAATACCAGAGACTTAGGTGTTACTTCTTTGATTTCACCGGCTGATGGTCAGTGTACCTATTCATCAACAGTACCAGTTCAAGTCAATGTTCACAATTATGGAATAGCTACACAAAATTTCACAACATCAAATACTTATACGGCTTATAGTGTTGTTACTACACCGTCTGGTACTCAAACATTTAGCCTTACTATCAATAGTGGATCCTTAGCTGCCAATGGTGATACTACCCTTACTCTTGGAACTTTGAACATGACTAGTGGAGGAGTCTATTCATTTGTTGATTCTGTTCATTATACTAATGGTGATTTAAATTACACAAATGATGCTTCAACGGCTTCAGTGGCAGTGGGTCTTGTAAATGCTACAGCTTCGGCTACCACTATATGTACTGGTCAAAGTGTCAATTTAACTGCTTCTACTCCAGGATTTAACCATGTATTTCCAGTTACTTATGCACCGGTTACATTATCAGCTCCTACAACTATTACCTTAGCCAATGATGCCTTTACCAATCCTATGCTTCCTATTGGATTTAATTTCAAATATTTTTGTAATACCTATGATCATGTTTCTCTATGTGATAATGGATACTTAACATTTGGTGGGTATTATAGTCAATATTTAAATCAGGTTATTCCCGAACCTGGAGTTACTAATGTTATAGCTTTCGCATGGACGGATTTGAATAATCCCACTGGTGGAACGATGACTTATCAAACTATGGGTTCACCACCTAATAGAAAGTTCATTATAAATTTCAATAGCGTTCCCGTTTATGGAACAACAAATATTACAACCCAAGTAATACTTTATGAGACTACAAACTTGATAGAGATGCATGAAACTACAGTGCCTTCTCACAATTATACACAAGGAATTGAAGATGCTACTGGTACTATTGGCTATGCACTTCAAACAAGAAACGATGCAACTTTTTCAGCTACTAATGACGCTTATCAATTTACCTCTTGTCCTACATATAGTTGGTCGCCAGGTGCTACATTAAGTGATTCTACCAGTGCTACTCCTGTGGCTACCCCAACAACAACTACTACTTATACCGTAACATTAAACCCCGGTAGTGCTTGTACAAAAACCGCAACAGTAACTGTTACGGTAAATCCATTGCCATCTCCTGCCGGTTCCATTTCTGGGCCTCAAGTTATCTGTGCATACCAAAGTGGAATAACTTATACGTGTCCTTCAGCTACAAACACTACTTATTATCTCTGGTCTGTCCCATCTGGATCTACCATTATCTCTGGCCAAGGGACTACCTCCATTAATGTTTCATTTGGAGGCAATACAGGATATATTTCCGTATTGGATTCTAATGCCTGCGGACATTCACTAACATATGATTCCATTCCAATTACTGTTGTTTCAGGATTGACAGATGGATACTGGATTGGTGGCGTAAGCAGCGATTGGTTTAATGCCTATAATTGGTGTGGAGCCATTCCAACTTCTACCTATCCTCCAACTGCCTATATTGATGGTTCTGTTGGAATGAACAATATGTATTCCATGTACATGCCAATCATCAACTCTTCTGGTGCAGTAGTCAATGGGCTAACAATGGAAGGCGATCTTGACACCTTGACAATAAACGGAAGCAATACACTGGATGTTTATGGAGATTGGACCATGGGTGTTGTTTGGACCGATGCCACATTCAATCCTAATTCAAGCACTGTAAATTTCAAGGGAAACGCTTCTCAAACAATTACCACTTATTATCCTGATATGGTTACCCTCACTTTCAATAATCTCACCATTAATAAAGGTTCTAGTACCCTAATTGTTCTAGAAGATGTGGGAGTTCCAATTTCCATGACAGGCAATCTTAGTCTTATAAATGGTCTTTTTAAAGTAACCGACGTTGGTTCTCATGTTCGTTTTTCTTCTGCACCTACCATTCCTTCAACAGCGGGTTTGGAGTTAAACGGAGGTATTCTCGATCCTGGTAATTATTCCATCCTGAATCACGGGCTTTTTAGAATGTCTGAACAGTCTTCCAACATTACTCTTGGCCTGGCAGCAAATAATAACTTTACCAATGATGATGCTGCCGGAAATGGCCATAGCGACATGCAGATATTAGGTGGAAACCTAACCATTACCGGACAATTGATTACTCAAAACGATTCAAGGGTTGAGCTTAATTGTTCCAATTCCGTACAATTTAATAATTCCAATATTCCTGATACCATTCTTATCAATACCATGGGCGTTACTAATGGCACCAAGGCTGTTTTTGATGTAGATGCTTCTTCTGAAATGCAGTTGGAAACTTCTACCTTAATCTTACAACAGCCAAACAATACTTCATTTGCTGGCTCCGACTTTAAGGTGGTAGGCTCTAACAAAACTATTCTCGCGGGTAATACGGTCCAGTTTGGTAATGCTTCTGTGGCTGCCAATAAAACTTTCAGGGTACTCGACACCGTGGTTGCATTCATTAACGTTAAAATCGTTTCGCCATTTACAGTGACTACCAGCCCTATAGTTCAATTGGATACTGGTGCTGCGCTTACATCAAGCGGTATTCTTAATTTGGGCACAGGCAAGTTAAAATTGAATCACCATCAACTGACCATTAATAATTCTACTGGCTTTACCCCGTCATTTCTTGGCTTTCCACTTACCTCCGGAGCTATCCGCCGAACCACCGGATACATTGTTTCCGAAGATACCTTGAACAGAGCTTCAGTTAAATGGAATCTTGGCAACACGAACTTGCAACATGTCATTCCGTTTGGGAACAACAGCGGGGCTTATATCCCATTTTCCATTCAAAGAACTGGTACCACTACTGGCGCAGGATATTTCAAAGTCGCTACCTATGCCCCTACCACCAGCACTTCCCTGCATACTCCATATCCATTGTGGCCCACTCATGTCACCCATCTGCATCATTATACCACTGGCCTTGATAACAGTGCCAATACAGTCAATCGTTTCTGGCAACTCGATACCTCCAATGTTTCCGGTTCTACCTTCACTGCTACAATAAAATTTGTTGTGGCTGCTGCCGAAGAACCTGCCAACACCATTTCGGGTGGTCTTTATGCCCAACGATGGTACAATCCAAACCTTGCTTGGGCAAGTTCTTCGGCCAGTGCCGTTACCAATACCAGTTCACAGGATACGGTAACTGCCACTGGGGTGTCCACCTTTTCGCCATGGACCTTGTCTCGCCAAGCTGCTCCCCTTCCTGTCGAATTATTGGATTTCACCGCTGCTTACAATGGCAAGACGGTGGATTTGAACTGGAATACCGCGTCTGAAATAAACAACGATTATTTCACCATTGAAAAGACCAAGGATTCGGAAACCTTCGATTTTGTGGCTACCGTAAATGGCAATGGAAACAGCAATTCATTCCATCATTATTATGCCGAAGACAGGACTCCGTTCAGCGGCACTTCCTATTATCAGCTTACACAAACAGACTTTAACGGTCAATCCACCAAGTCAGGACTGGTTCAAGTCGTGATAGCCGGAAATGATTTCTCCATCGTCAAGACTTACACCGACGGTTCAGGAATCATCAACATCAGTGTGAACGACAACAGCAACGAAAGCCTTAGCATATCATTGAGCGACCTTCTCGGCAACAATATCCTCACCCAAAACATAGGAGCCGTTCCGGGCATCAATTATATCCAACTGAATCCAAAGGATTTGCCACAGGGAATCTACTTCATCACCGTCAGCAATTCAAAAAAACGACTTGCCGCCAAGGTGATTTATTAATCCTGAATTATACCTTCACGAAGCCGGATAACATCAATTTGTCCGGCTTTTTTTGTGGGCGCCCTTCGGGTCGGGGTGTTGCGGTGGGTTCGCTGCGCTCCGTTTTTGCCGCCATCACCATAGGCCGATAGGCGGCAAAGAACCGCCTTAGGCGCCCCTCCACTCCCTCGCCCGAGAAGACACCACCACATTCGATGCATACACCATTTTTTAATGAATCAAACCCAAAATCCTCCACAAGTAGGTGTTTTCAAGGTAAAAACGGGGTTTTATTGGATTTGGAGCAAATGGAATTTATGAAATCACAAACGGAATATGACAAATCACAAACGGAATTCGTGAAATCACAAACGGAATATTACAAATCACAAATGGAATTCGTGAAATCACAAACGGAATATGTCAAATCACAAACGGAATTCGTGAAATCACAAACGGAATATGTCAAATCACAAACGGAATTCGTGAAATCACAAACGGAATATTACGAATCATAAACGGAATTTCACATATTCCATCACCTATTGACCGACAAAAGCCTGGTATTGAACTCCACCAAAGTTAAATACTTTGATAAGGTTGATGAAATCACTTTCTACTGAAAGCTGTTTCGAAGCTGCCTGCCATCGATTATAGCCCCGATAGTAGCGGCAGCCCGCTGCTTTGTATCGGTAATGGGGATGCAGCGGCTACAGCGGATAGCGGGACGCACCATGATACGAGTGGAAACCATAGGCTCCAAAAGAAAAATGAACTTCTTGAAAATAAGGGGCTATTTTTTGTCGATGAATAGAAGTAGGAAATGTTTATATGGCCTTGGCCTGAAGCAATCCGTTCAGCCACCTTGCCTGCATGTTGAAATATCTTTTCGTCCTATAGGCACTCACCCACCTGATGCCCTGCACGGCATTCGACAAAAACACTTCATCGGCTTGCATCAGGTCATCCTGTTTCAGGCTTGTTTCAATCAATTTTCTTTTTTGAGATTTGATGATGCCGATGAGCTGTTTCCGCATCACGCCGTCTATGCAGCCATCCTCCAATGGCGGAGTGAGGAATTCCTTGTCTTTTACGATGAAAACATTGCTGCTTACCGCCTCTGCCAGCGTTCCTCGGCTGTTCAAAATCAACACATCGTCCCACTTGTTTTCTGTTTTGAATATTCCCGCCAGCACATACACCAAACTGTTGCTGCTCTTGATGTTCGATAGTTTCCCAATAGGTTTTAATTCATCGGCAAAGAGGCTTATCTTCAAGCCCTTGTCGTTCAGCAAATAGCCATCGTTCGGCTCCTCTTCGGTCTCTATCAAATACGAGCAATCGTTCTGTTTCGGCGCATATTTTCCACCGAAATTCCGAAACACCTGCAGTCTTACCACACCGCTTTTAGAATGCTTGTTCTTATCGGCTGTTTTCAGAATATCATCCAGCAGCATCTTTTCGGCAAATGCAGGCCTTTCATGATCCATCTTCAAGTATTTCATGGCGTTGATCATCCGATGATGATGGTCCTTATAGAATGGTATCCTTCCATTCATCACCTTCATCGTCTCGAACACCGCATCGCCATATCTGAAAGCTCTATTGGCACCATTGAAGATGTATTCGGACGCAGGAAACAGTTGCGAATTATAATTTACGAACAGCAAGGATGACATGTTATATGATGAATGTTTTTAAAGCTATCTCCACGTGGTTCATTGATGGGAATTGGCAGGAATGACTTGGTTTATAATGCTGGTTAAAGGAGTATTTGCCACTATCCTGATGGTGCTCAAACCAGCGGCAGTGCCCGCCTTCACATCGATATCCTTATCTCCGATGAAAAAGGATTTCGAAGCATCTATGTCAAATCTCGCCATTGCCTTTTCCAGCATCATCGAACCAGGTTTCCTGCACAAACATCTGGTTCCCACTTCATGGTGCGGACAAAAATATATTTCATTGATTGCTATGCCGTTTTCAGCCAATGTTCTCAGTAGGTATCCATGTAGTTCATCGACCATATCTATGGTATATAATCCCTTTTGAATGCCTCCTTGATTCGAAATGACGATAAGCATGAAACCATTGTCAATGAAAGTTTTCAAGGCCTCCATCAAGCCTGGATTAATGACGAAATTCTCTTTCTTGAAAACATAATCACCAATCTCCTTGTTGATAACACCGTCCCTATCTAAAAATACTGCTTTGTTCATATTGTTTCAATTAAGCAAAGACACTTTTCAACTTATCAATAAAATTCATGGCAATCGTTGGCTTCAATGCAATGGTGAAAATGATTCCATAAAGAGCGCCCCAAATATGTGCATTGTGATTCACGTTCGACCCACCGCGCTTATCCATATAAAACTCCAAGCCCAAATACACTATTCCGAAAATCCAAGCAGGGAAAGGAATAGGAAAAAACATCAGGGTCAATTTGGTAAGCGGCTGAAAGATGATGAACACAAAAACAATGGCAGAAACAGCGCCAGAAGCCCCCAAAGCATTGTATCCGTAGTTGTCCTTGTGCTTGTTATAGGTAGGCAAAATGGAGAAAACGAGCCCCCCGAAATAGAGTAAAAGAAAATAATACCAACCCTTGTCATCAAATAAAATATTGTAGGAATCTTCCACAATCCTTCCGAAATTATACATCACATACATGTTGAAGATAAGATGCATCCAGTCGGCGTGGATAAAACCACTGCTGACGAGTCGATACCACTGATTGTATTTATGGACTTTAAAGGGATTAAATATCAATTTATCCATCAATTCCCTGGATTGAAATGCAAAAATCGAAATTATTGAGGTGATGATTACTATATATAATGTCATGATTTAATTGATATTTTAAGTATGAAAACCACAATAATGGCCTATGATATTTCCCGTTAAAAAAATTTAAAGTACTTTTGTCCTCGTTAAATGAGAAGGCAAAGTAATAAATAAAATTATAAATTCCAGATGGCGATACTTCATACCGATAAGATTTTAAGGGTCAAGAACATGACCATAACCAGTCTGATATTTCTTAGCATTGGCATCATTGGAAAGATATTCAACCTTACCGGTACCGGGTATTTCCTTGGATTATCAATAACTTCAACAAGCTATCTATTCATACTTTTCGCAAGGGAATATTCGAAATCCTCCAATCCAAATCCACAACGCATCATGCTTGCAAGGTTATGTTATTTGACTTTTACTTTGGCACTCATCGGCGTAATTATATTATTTTTAAGGATTTCAGGTCTTGCATCACAACCTTTAGCCTCAGGAATATGGATGTTTAGGTTTAGCGGATTGTTATTTGCGTATGTATGCTTCAATCATTATTTCAGATTATTGAAAGTTGGTAAAGACAGCAAATCACGCTTGGAAGGACTCATTTTAATGTTTGCATCTGCCTCCTATCTCGTAATCATTTCATTGGTAATTATTGCCGCAGCATTTTCGATAAAGATTGGGCCATTGCTCATCTTCCTGTCTCTTTTGTTAACTGCGGGAATAACGGTTCCTTTGCTCTACCTCAAAGCCTGGTTCAGGAATGTAACATTGACGACATTAATAATTTTCAACACTTCTTTGAATATCTTCTATTTCTCCAATGATGAAATATCCAGATTGTTCCACAAGGAATCAACAGAACAAACTACTGTCAATCCGTAACTAATTCTTAACGAAATTATCTTGTAATGTATGAATAAATATACTCTTGTAAGCCTTATTTTAGTTCTATTTCAATTACTATTCATCAATTCGACTTTTGCCCAAACAAAAATATCCGGAAAGATATTTGATGACCACAATAAGCCCGTACCAGGGGCTAATATTTTCATTAAAGGCAGTTATGATGG